>JAIQGG010000007.1 GCA_020072785.1 Terriglobia bacterium
ATCTCCGAGACCGCGCCGGCGCCGACGGTGTGCCCGCCTTCGCGGATGGCGAAGCGCAGCCCCTTCTCCAGCGCCACCGGCGTGATCAGCGTGATCTCCGCCGAAATGTTGTCCCCCGGCATCACCATCTCCACTCCCGCCGGCAGCTTTACGTCCCCCGTCACGTCCGTGGTCCGGAAGTAGAACTGCGGCCGGTAGCCCGTGAAAAACGGCGTGTGCCGCCCGCCCTCTTCCTTCGTCAGCACGTACGCTTCCGCCTTGAACTTGGTGTGCGGCGTGATGCTTCCCGGCTTGCACAGCACCTGCCCGCGCTCCACTTCGTCCTTCTCCGTCCCGCGCAGCAGCAAGCCCACGTTGTCCCCCGCCAGACCCTCGTCCAGCAGCTTCTTGAACATCTCCACGCCCGTCACCGTCTTCTTCATCGTCGGACGGAAGCCCACAATCTCCACTTCCTCGCCCACCTTCACCTTGCCCCGCTCGATGCGCCCCGTCACCACCGTCCCGCGTCCCGAAATCGAGAAAATGTCCTCGATGGGCATCGCAAACGGCTTGTCGATGTCCCGCACCGGCAGCGGCACGTTCTGGTCCACCGCTTCCATCAACTCGTCAATGGCCTTCTCCCACTTGGCGTCCCCGTTCAGCGCCCCCAGCGCCGACCCGCGCACCACCGGAATCTTGTCCCCCGGAAACTGGTAGCTCTTCAGCAGCTCGCGCACTTCCAGCTCCACCAGTTCCAGCAGCTCCGGATCCTCCACCATGTCGCACTTGTTCAGAAACACCACGATCGCCGGCACCCCTACCTGCCGCGCCAGCAAAATGTGCTCCCGCGTCTGCGGCATCGGCCCGTCCGTCGCCGCCACCACCAGAATCGCCCCGTCCATCTGCGCCGCGCCCGTGATCATGTTCTTGATGTAGTCCGCGTGCCCCGGGCAGTCGATGTGCGCGTAGTGCCGGTTCGCCGTCTCGTACTCCACGTGCGACACCGCAATGGTGATCCCCCGCTCCCGCTCTTCCGGCGCGTTGTCGATCGAATCGAACGCCCGGAACTGCACCTTCGGGTTGTGCTTGCTCAGCACCTTGGTGATCGCCGCCGTCAGCGTCGTCTTGCCGTGATCAATGTGTCCGATCGTCCCTATGTTCACGTGCGGCTTGCTGCGCTCGAATTTCTCCTTGGCCATTGCTCCCTCTGCTCCTCAGTGCAAATACGGTCTCTGCCGTTCTCCGAAATCTTTACTTCGTGGCCTTGCCGGTGGCCTTGGCGATCACCTCTTCGGAGATCGAACTCGGCGCCTCGGCATAGTGCGAAAAGTGCATGGTAAACGTGGCGCGGCCCTGGGTGCGGCTGCGCAAATCGGTGGCATACCCGAACATCTGGGCCAGCGGCACTTCCACGCGGATGACATTGGCTCCCGCGCGGTTTTCCGTGCCCTGAATCGCCGACCGCCGGGCATTCAGGTCGCCGAACACCGCCGGCATGTATTCTTCCGGGACCACCACTTCCACCTTCATGATCGGCTCGAGCAGCACCGGCGAAGCCTTCGCGCAGGCTTCCTTGTAGGCCATGGAGCCCGCGATCTTGAAGGCCATTTCCGAGCTGTCCACGTCGTGGTAGCTGCCGTCCACCAGGACCACGGCGACGTCCACCGTCGGGAAGCCCGCCAGGATGCCGTTATCCAGCGCTTCGCGGATGCCCGCTTCGATCGGGGCGATGAATTCGCGCGGAATCGCTCCGCCGATCACCTTGTCGATGAACAGGAAGCGGTGTTCCTTGTCGAATTTCCATTTTCCAGCCGGCCCGCCAACCACTTCCTTGGCCAGCGCGTCCAGCTCGTCGGTGGACATCTCTTTCATGTTCTCGTGGCTGGAACTGGGAATTGGATGCAGTTCGATCTTGCAATGCCCGTACTGGCCGCGCCCGCCGGTCTGCTTGATGTACTTGCCTTCCGCCGTGGACTTCTTGCGGATCGTTTCGCGGTAGGCCACCTGCGGACGGCCCACGTTGGCCTGCACGTTGTACTCGCGCAGCATGCGGTCCACGATGATTTCCAGGTGCAGTTCGCCCATGCCGGAGATCAGCGTCTGCCCGGTGTCCGGTTCGGTAGACACCCGGAAGGTGGGATCTTCCTGCGCCAGCCGCTGCATGGCCACGCCCAGCTTGTCCTGGTCGGCCTTGGTCTTCGGCTCGATGGCCACGGAAATAACCGGGGCGGGAAACTCGATGGACTCGAGGATGACCTGCTTCTCCTCGTCGCACAGCGTGTCGCCGGTGTTGACGCTCTTCAGGCCCACGCAGGCGCAGATGTCGCCGGCGTACACGGTGTCAATTTCTTCGCGCTTGTTGGCGTGCATCTGCAGCAAGCGGCTGATACGCTCGCGCGTACGCTTGCCGGAGTTGTACACGTAGCTGCCGGACTTCAACACGCCGGAGTACACCCGGATGTAGGTCACGTGCCCCACGAACGGGTCGGACATGATCTTGAAGGCCAGCGCCGAAAACGGAGCGTCGTCGGCTGCGCGGCGCAGCACCACTTCGTCGTTCTCCGGATTCACGCCCTCGAGCGGCGGCACATCCACCGGCGACGGCAGGTAATCCACCACCGCATCGAGCAGCGGCTGAATGCCCTTGTTCTTGAACGCCGAACCCGCCAGCACCGGCACGATCTTCAGCGCCAGCGTCGAGCGGCGCACCGAAGCGCGCATCTCATCCACCGTCAGCACGCCTTCGTTCAGATACTTGTCAATGACCGTGTCGTCGTGCTCGGCGATGTATTCCACCGTCTTGTTGCGGTGCTCGTCGTAGAACTTTTTGTCGATGGCCGAGCCCTTCAGCGCCGCGGCCACGTCCGGACGGGAATCCACGAAGGCCTTGTCCCACAGCTTTTCCACGTCGAAAATCTCGAACTTCGCGCCCAGCGTCTCCTCGAGCCACACGATCACTTTCTGTTCCAGGAAATCGATGACGCCGATGAAGTTGTCTTCTCTGCCGAGGGGGAACTGCAGGGGAACCGGGTGGGCACCGAGGCGCTGGCGGATGGTGCGGATCACGTGGTCGAAGTCCGCGCCCATGCGGTCCATCTTGTTCACAAAACAGATGCGCGGCACGCGGTATTTGTCCGCCTGGCGCCACACCGTCTCCGACTGCGGCTGCACGCCCGCCACGGAGTCAAACACGCACACCGCGCCGTCCAGCACGCGCAGCGAACGCTCCACTTCCACGGTGAAATCCACGTGGCCCGGCGTGTCAATGATGTTCACGCGGTACTTCTTGCCGAAGCGGTCCCAGGAGGCCGTGGTCGCCGCGGAGGTAATGGTGATGCCCCGCTCGCGCTCCTGCTCCATCCAGTCCATCGTGGCCGTGCCTTCGTCCACGCTGCCGATCTTGTAGGTCACACCCGTGTAGAACAGGATGCGCTCGGTCGACGTCGTCTTACCGGCATCGATGTGGGCCATGATGCCGATATTGCGCGTATCTTCGAGTTTGAACTGACGGCTCATTGTGTGTTCGCGAAATCCTTTGTCCCGGAAATCAATTCTTTCTGCGGCCGCCAAGCGGCCAAACTATTTCTGCGACCGCGAAGCGGTCGACTACCAGCGGTAGTGCGCGAAGGCCTTGTTCGCTTCCGCCATGCGGTGCACGTCCTCTTTCTTCTTCATCGCCCCGCCGCGCGCATTCGCGGCGTCAATCAATTCGTCGGCCAGCTTGTCCACCATGGTCTTGCCCGCGCGCTCGCGCGAATACTGCAGCAGCCAGCGGATCGCCAGGGACTGCCGCCGGAAGGGATTCACTTCCACCGGCACCTGGTAGTTCGCGCCGCCCACGCGCCGCGTCTTCACTTCCAGCACCGGCTTCACGTTCTCCACGGCCTTCTTGAACAGCTTCAGCGCATCGTCGTTGGTCTTCTTGGCCATCAGGTCCATCGCGCCGTAAAACACGCGCTGCGCCGTCGAGCGCTTGCCATCCCACATCATCGAGCAGATGAACTTCATCACCAGGTCGCTGCCATAGACCGGGTCCAACTGGCCCGCCCGGCGGCTGATTTGTCCTTTGCGTGGCATCTCTTCTCCTGCTCCTTCGTTCCGCGGTTACTTCTGCGCGGCCTTCGGCCGCTTGGCGCCGTACTTCGAGCGCGCTTGCTTGCGGTTTTCCACGCCCGCCGCATCCAGCGTCCCGCGCACGATGTGATACCGCACTCCCGGCAGGTCCTTCACGCGGCCCCCGCGCACGAGCACGATCGAGTGCTCCTGCAGGTTGTGGCCGATTCCCGGGATGTACGTAGTCACTTCCACGCTGTTGGTCAGCCGCACGCGTGCCACCTTGCGCAGCGCGGAGTTCGGCTTTTTCGGCGTCTGCGTGTACACGCGGATGCACACGCCGCGCTTCTCCGGGCAGCCCATCAACGCCGGCGACTTGGTCTTCGTCCGGACTGCCTCGCGTCCCATCCGTACTAATTGCGAAAACGTCGGCACAGTGTTCCCTCTTCATGTGTGATCGCATCGCAGCCGGAAACTGCCGGGCCACGTGCGCTCAACAATCGCGCACAAAATTTCGCGGCACCTGCGCCACGGCACACAGTCCGGTGCGAAAGCGCACACGTCGCTGAAAGGCGTACTGCGTATCCGGATCTACCAGCAAGAAACTCCGCACGCATCCCGAGAGGCAGGACTTCACTCCCGGTTCGGATCGGAGAGGCTTACTCGGCTTTGCGGGACTGGCGTCCCATTCCGGCCGCTCTTCTGCTCCATTCCGTCTTGCTCTGTTCCGGAGCGGAAGATCTTCCCTTCCAACTACTGGGTCAAAAGACCCCCAACAAAACAAGGAGTATAGAGAAAAGATTTCAATCTGTCAAATCCGTTTCTCTGGACCCCAGTGGAAAAGTCCGCACTAATCTTGCAGTTACCCCTGGTTGAGCCGCAATTCCTGGTCAACTTCTCCCCGACCGGCGCTGCGCCCTTCCCAATTTGGCGTCACAGGGACTTCCGCTCAGGCGAGCTCGCTAACCCATCAACTTCTCATTTTGAGAATTAAGGCAACCTCATTATCCTTCAATTACTTAAAAAGAACAAGCCTATTTCACCGCCCCCTTCAAGGCCACCACCGGGTGCCGCGGCGTCATCACCCGCCCGCCCTGCACCTGCACGTACCCATCCCGAATGACCGCCTCCACCCGCGCCAGGTCCTCCAGGTTTTCCTCCGGCCTCCCCGCGACCACCAACACATCCGCCAGTTTGCCCGGTTGCAAGGTTCCCAGCCGGTCGTCCATATCCAGGATCTCCGCATTGGTCTTCGTCGCCGCCACCAGCGCCTCCGGCACGCTCCATCCCGCCGCCACAAAGTTTTGCAATTCGGCAATGTACGCCCCCGGCAGATAGCGGTACCAGTGCAGGATCAGGTCCGTGCCCACGCCGCACTTGATCCCCGCGCGTCGCAAGCGTTTCAGCATCTCCAGGTTCGCTTCCTTCGAAAACGTGAAGCGCCGCGACGTGGACCCGAAATAGCCGTTCCATTCATCGAAAATAATCTGGTAGGGGATGAGCGTGGGGTCCGCCGCCACGCCCTTCCGGGCCATCAACTGGATCGTTTCCTCGCTGCGCGGCAGCGGATGCTCGATCGTGTCCGCCCCGGCCACCACCGCCCGCTGGATGTAGAACGTCTCCGCATCCACGGCCACTTTCAACCCCAGCGCATGGGCCTCGTCCACCGCGGCCTGCACTTCCTCCGCCGTAAAGTGGCTTCCCAGCTTGATCACATCCGCGCCCTTGTGGAACTGCTCGCGCACCGCCTGCCGCCAGTCGTCCGGCCCCGAAGCGATCCGCGTGGCCCCCTGCATGCGGATCAACTCGTCCGGCGTATTCTCCGTCGAATGCCCGCCTTCTGCGGTGATGAACTGTCCCGCGGGAAAGACCCGCGGCCCCGCCAGGCGGTTCTCCGCCACCCACTGCTTCAGCCGGAACGTCACCTCGCCCTGCGAGCCCACGTCGCGCACGCTGGTGATCCCGCTCTCGAGGTAGTAGCGCAGCTTCTCCGCCGCGCGCAGGGTGGCATCCGCTTCGCTCATCGCGATGCCGGCATCCCCTTCCGTCAGCGGGTAGGTCAGGTGCGTGTGCAGGTCAATCAGTCCGGGCAGCACCGTCTTGCCCGTCACGTCCAGCACCCGCGCCGCCTGCGGCCAATCCGTGGAGCCCGCCGGCAGGATCTTCACGATTTTGTTCCGCTCGATAACCAGCGTCCCTTCCCGCGCCGGCGCTCCGGTTCCGTCGAAAATCCGGCCCCCGCGCAGCACCAGCGTGCCCTCCGGCCCGCGCGGTCCCGGGGCCACCGGCACGCGCCGCGGATCGTCCGACACCGGCGTGCTCGGATCGAGAAACTTCCGCCGGTCCTGCGCCTTCTCCTGCGCCCGCGCGCAGGACATCCCCGCCACCATCAGCAGCAGAACTGCCGCGATCTTCGCTTTCATCTTGGCTTCCTCCCCGTCCGCACTTCTGATCACTCCCGCGCCCGGCCCCGCCGCGCAAAACAGCCCGGACGGCTTATTCGTCGCAAACCGCGGGTCTTTTTCTCACGCCACCGCGGAAGACTACTGCTTCGGCGCTTCCTGTTTCTCCTCCGCGCCCAGATTGCCGAACGGCCAGATCTTGAAGGCCTTCAACTCCGCGTCGTGATGCTGGCGCACCAGCATCTTCGCCGTGCGTTCCGCCGGCCACGGCTCCGCGAAGCGCTCCGGCCGGTCCGCGATCCAGTACGCCGTTAGCGCCATCAGCGTCGCATTCTGCGCCAGCACCTCCGGCTTCACCGCTTCCAGAGCGTCCGCCGCCGAATGATGCGTGTATTTGTAGTCCGGCGAATTCTGGTGCATGTGAATTCCCGGCAGGCCCGCCAGCGTAAACGGCCCGGTGTCCGTGCCGAACATCGAGTCTCCGTTCACCGCGAAGCTTCCGAACATGCCGGCCGCCTTGGCGAACGGCGCAAAGGCCTCTTCCAGGTCGTCCCGCCCCAGCTCGAAGCGGTCCACCGGCCCCTGCCCGGTATCGAGCACCAGGTCGCCCAGATGATTCCTCATCTCCGCCTGATGCTGCTTCACATATGCAAACGACCCCAGCAGCCCCTGCTCTTCTCCCGTGAACAGCACGAAGCGGATCGTGCGCCGCGGCCGCTGCCCCGCGCGCACAATCGCTTCCGCCGCGCCCAGCACGCTCGCCGAACCCGTGCCGTTGTCCGTCGCGCCCTCGGACAGATCCCAGGAGTCCAGGTGCGCGCCAACCACGAACACCTGCTCCGGATGCTCCCGCCCGCGGATCTCGCCTACTACGTTGGCGCTCTCCACCGGCCCCTTGCTGAACGTATTCTGCACGTTGATGCGCACGCGCACCGTCTTCCCGCTCTCCAGATAGCGCTCCAGCTGCCCCTGGTCCTCCGCCGTCATGGACACCACGGGCACCTCGAAATCCGCCTCGAACCCCAGAATTCCCGTGTGCGTCAGGTGCATCCCCGCGGCCTTCGAGCCCCCCTGCCCGCCGATCACCGCGAGCGCCCCGGCCTTCTGCGCCGCCTTCAGGAAATCCCCGAAGCGCGCGAACAGGTTGTCTCCGTCTTTCGGCCGCGGGCCCTGCTGCACCACCAGCAGCACTTTCCCCGCCCACTGCGCCGCATTCTTCATCTCTTCATCCAGGGCGAACATGTTCACCCGCACCACCTCGCCCTCGGCCCCGCCCGCGGCCGTCGAGCCCGTCCAGCCCATCGCATCCACCATAAGCTTCCGCCGCTCCGGCGCGAGCAGTTCCGCTTCCGCGCTGCCGCGCGTCCAGCCCCGCCACATCGTCCATTTCTCCGTGTGCACGTTCTCCAGGCCGATGGCCTTCATCCGGGCCGCGGCCCACGCGATCCCCTTCTGCGCTCCGGGCGTCCCGGTCACGCGCGCGCCGACCTCGTCGCTCAGCTCCGTCAGATAGTCATAGGCGTGCGAGTTCATCATCCCCTCGCCCGCCACCCGCGCCAGCTCCGGCAGCGTGCCATCTTCCGCCGGCCCCTTCGCCGCCGCTTTCCCGCCGGCCCGCGCGCACGCCAGCACCCCCAGCAGCACCGCCACCAGCACTCCCAGTTTTCGCATTCCGCTCTCCTCTCCCGGATTCCGTGCGCCAGACTCTACCACGCCCGCCGCCGTGCTGCTCCCGCAACTCCCGCCTCCTCGCTTCTTTACCTCGCCCGCCTCCCGCCCTACACTCCCTTCGTGGCTTCCTCACGCGCTTGTCCGCTCACTTTCGCATGGGTAACCGCGAAGCGGTCAACCCGCGGAGCGCATATCCTGGTGGCGATTCTCCTCCTGGCCTCTTCCGCCGCCCTGCGCGCCCAGGCTCCCCCCAGCAAACCGCCGGAGAAAATCTCCGAAGCTCCGGCCGCCGCCAGAGACACCGCCGCGCCCTACACCATCGAGCTTCTCGAGACCCGCGTGCGTTTCGACGCCGACGGTTCCAGCCGCCGCGAGGTGCACGCCCGCGCCAGACTCCACACCGAGGCCGGCGCGCGCCAGTTTGCGCGCCTCAACTTCGACTACCACCGCGCCTTCGAACAGATCGAGATTCCCCTGGTGCGCATCACGCACGCCAGCGGCGGCGTCGCCGACATCCTGCCCAGCGCCGTCACCGACCGGCCCAATCCCGCCGTCGCCGACTTTCCCGCTTACCAGGACGTCCGCCGCAAATCCGTGCGCATCCTCGGCCTGCAGCCCGGCGACGTGCTCGAATACCGCGTCATCACCAGCGTCGCGCACGCGCCGCTGGCTCCCGACTTCTACCTCGCGCACACCTTTGCGCACGACAGCGTCATCACCCAGGAAGTCTATGAGCTCGATCTGCCCGCCGGGCGCACCATTCAGCTGCGCGTCAATCCCGCGACACCCGCCGCTTCCACCGAATCCTCCGGCGAAGGCTCCGCCGCCCGCGTCGTCTACCGCTGGCAGCGCACTGCCAGCGCCGAAAAAATGCCGCCCAAAGAATCCCCCGACGCGGAGCCCGACGTCGTCCTCACCTCCTTCGCCTCCTGGGAGCAGCTTGCCGCGCGCCTCGCCGCGCTTCTCGAGCCGCCCGCCACACCCGCCCGCGAAATTGCCTCCAAGGCCGCGGAACTCACGCACTCCGGCGCGGCCCCCGCGGACAACTACCAGGCCATCTACGAATTTGTCGCCCAGAAAATCCCCACGGTCGATCTGCCCCTCGGCTCCACCGGTTTCCGCGCGCGTCTTCCCGCGGAAATTCTCGCATCCGGCTATGCCACCCCGGAAGACAAAGCAGTTCTCTTTGCGGCGCTGGCCGCCGCGGCGGGCCTCTCTTCGCGCCCCGCTCTGACGGGCGCTCCCGCATCCGCTGCCACTCAGCTTCCCCGGCCTTCGCTCTTTACCCACCTGCTGCTCTCCGCCGCGGGCCCGGCCGGTGAGTTCTGGCTGGACCTCAGCGTGGAGGTCGCCCCCTTCCGCATGATTCCGGCTGCGCTCCGCGGCCAGCCCGCGCTGCTGCTCCGCGCGCAGCCTTCCGCGGACGCCGCGCCAAGCGGCTGGACCGCGATTCCCGCGGAACTGCCGTTCGCCGCTTCGCAGCGCGTCACGGTGAATGCCACGCTCGCCGCCGACGGCACGCTCTCCGCCAGAGTCCACTACGCCCTGCGCGGCGACAACGAACTGCTCCTGCGCGTGGCCTTTCACCAGACCCCGCGCGAGAAGTGGAAAGGTCTCGCCCAGCTGCTCGCCTACTCCGACGGTTTCCGCGGCGCGGTCGCTGAAGTCACGGCCTCCGACCCGGCCTCCACGCGCGAGCCTTTCACCCTCGAATACCAGATCGCCCAGCCCGCCTTCGTGGACTGGACGAAGCAGCCCGTGCGCATTCCCGCGCTGCTTCCGCTCGTTGGTCTGCCGGAACTCCCCGCGCGCCCGGCCGCGGGCGCCGCCGCGCCGCCCATCGAGCTCGGCACGCCCCTGGACATCGAGGCCCGCGCCACGCTGCGGCTGCCGCCGCGCACCCTCGCGCAGGCCCCCGCCGGCACCTCCGTGCACCGCGACTACGCCGTCTACACTTCCAGCTATGTCGCGCAGGGTTCCATACTCCGCGCCGCGCGCCGCGTGCGCTTCCTCCTCCGCGAAATTCCCGCCGCCCGCAACGCCGATTACTCCGCCTTCACCCGCGCCGTCCAGAACGACGAATCCCAGCTCTTCACTCTCGAACGCCCCGCCACTCCCGCGCCAAAGACAAAGCCCGCCGCGCCGAAGCCTCCGGCGGCCGCGAAGCCGCACCTCTGATTCGTTCCTTTGTTGAGGCGGACTGCCGCCCGCCCCTCTTCTGTTCTTGGCTTGGATGTATCGCCGCTCGATGCAGGCGATCCGCCGGAGAACCCGGCGCTTTACTTGATTTCCAGGATTTCTTTTTCTTTCGCCGCCGAAAAATCTTCCATCTTCTTGGTTTCCGCGTGCGAGAGCTTCTCCAGCTCGTCCAGCGCGCGCTTCTTCTCGTCTTCGCTGATCTTCTTGTCCTTCTCCAGCTTCTCGATGGCTTCCTTGACGTCGCGCCGGATGTTGCGCACCGCCGTGCGGTGATTCTCCAGCACCTTGTGCAGGTGCTTCACGAACTCCTTGCGCCGCTCTTCGGTCAGCGAGGGAATCGGCACGCGCACCACTTTGCCGTCGTTCGTGGGATTCAGCCCCAGGTCCGAGGTGCGGATGGCCTTGTCGATCAGCGGCACCGCGCCGGGATCCCACGGCGAAATCACCAGCAGCGTCGCGTCCGGCACCGTCAGGGTGCCCAGCTGGTTGATGGGCATCGGCGTGCCGTGGTAGTCCACGCGCACGCTGTCCAGCAGCGCCGCATTCGCGCGCCCCGTGCGGATCGAAGCCAGCTCATGCCGGAAGTCCTCGACCGCCTTTTCCATCCGCGTGCGCGCCTGCGCCATCGCATCTTTCGTGCTGGCAATTGTGCTCATCGCATACTCCGCCTGTCCTCGGAACGATCCCCGGCCTAGTCCGGCGTCACCGTCGAACCTACCCGCTCGCCCAGCACCGCCCGCTTGATGTTTCCGTGCGTGTTCATGTTGAACACTACGATGGGCATGCGGTTATCCATGCATAGCGAGATGGCCGTGGAATCCATCACCTGCAGACCCTTCGTCAGCACTTCCCGGTAGGTGATCTTCGGAAAGAATTTGGCCCCGCGCACCTTCTCGGGGTCCGCGTCGTAGATTCCGTCCACCCGCGTGGCCTTCAGGATCACCTGCGCCTTGATCTCCATCGCCCGCAGCGCTGCCGCCGTGTCCGTCGAAAAATACGGGTTCCCGGTGCCCCCCGCGAAGATCACCACCCGGCCCTTCTCCAGGTGCCGCGCCGCGCGCCGCCGGATGAACGGCTCGGCCACCTGGCGCATCTCGATCGCGCTCATCAGCCGCGTCACCACGCCCTTTTTCTCCAGCGCGTCCTGCAGCGCCAGCCCGTTGATCACCGTCGCCAGCATGCCCATGTAGTCGCCCGTCGCCCGGTCGATCTCCACGGTCTTCTGCCGCCCCCCGCGGAAGATATTTCCCCCGCCAACCATGATCGCCACCTGCACGCCCAGCGCCACCACGTCGCGAATCTCTCCGGCCAGCGCCGCCACCGTCTCCCCATGAATGCCGTAACCCTGCGGGCCCTGCAGCGACTCGCCCGAGAGCTTCAGCACGATCCGCTCGTACATCGGCGCCGCCTTCTGCGCGCCTTTGCGCACCGCTGTCGTCGCTGTCTTCATGGTTTTTCCCATCCCGGACCGCCCGCACCCGCGCAAAATCCCGTTGATTGTAACAAAGATTCCCCCCGCCCGCACGGCCGCAGCCCTTCCCGGCTGCGCTGCATCTGTTTCTGCGTCTCTGCGTTCTCTGCGTTGTTTCCTTCTTCTTCTTCTCTCCCCCCAAAAACAAAACGAGCGCCCCGGCCTCGCCGGAGCGCTCGCAAAAGGTTTCTGCTGGTGCCGCTGGAACTACGCCGCGCCCGCCGCCGCGCCCGGGCCCTCGCCCACCTTGAAGCGCACGAACCGCCGCACCGAAATGTTTTCCCCCAGCTTGGCAATCGCCTGGTTGATCAGCTCCGTGATGCTCAGCGACTCGTCCTTGATGAAATGCTGCTCGTAGAGACAGTTCTCTTCGTAGAACTTCTCCATCTTCCCGGACACGATCTTCTCGATGATGGCCTCCGGCTTGCCCGTGGCCCGCGCCTGCTCGCGGTAGATCTCGCGCTCTTTCTCAAGCATCTCCGGCGTCACTTCCTCGCGCCGCACGTAGCGCGGATCCAGCGCCGCGATGTGCATGGCCACCTCGTGGCACAGGTGCTGGAAGGCCTCCGTGCGCGCCACGAAATCCGATTCGCAGTTCACTTCCACCAGCACGCCGATCTTCCCGCCCGCGTGGATGTAGCTGCCCACCAGGCCCTCGCTGGCCTCGCGCTGCGCCTTCTTGGCCGCCGCCGCCTGCCCCTTCTTGCGCAGCACGCTGATGGCCTTCTCGAGGTCTCCACCGGCTTCCACCAGGGCCGCCCGGCAATCGCTGAATCCCGCGCTGGTGCGCTCGCGCAGCTCTTTCACCAGCTGTGCGGATATTTGCGTCGCTTCCGGTTGAGTGCTCATTCCTCTTCTTCTCTTTATCTCTGGAGTTGAAAACTTCCTGCCGCGGCCATCGGCCCGCGCGCCCGGTTTTCACGTCCGGCTTTTCGGGTTGATACAAACGGCCCGGCGCGTTTTTCGTTGCAACGCCGCCGGGCCTCGCGGTTTTTCCGGGAAAAGCGCGGAAGCTTTAGCTCTTTACTTCTTCGCTGGTCGGAACCGCGGCCGGGACTTCGGCTTCCGCAGCCGCCGGCGCTTCCGCGGCGCCTGCGCCGGCCCCTTCCACGGGGGCGCCTTCCACGAAGTCGCCTTCCTGCTTCTCGTACTGCTCGTAGGCGCTCGTGTCCACGTATTCCACCTGCTCGGCCAGGGCCTGGTCTTCCGCGGCCTTCTGCTCCGCCACCTGCGTCTGCTGGTAGGCGGCGTGGCCTTCGATCACCGACTCGGAAATCTTCGAGGTGAACAGGCGAATCGCGCGCAGCGCGTCGTCGTTCCCTGGGATGATCCAGTCCACCAGGTCGGGGTCGCAGTTGGTGTCCACCACGGACACCACCGGCACGCCCATCCGCCGCGCTTCCTTCACCGCGATCTCTTCCGCGTTGGAATCGATCACGAACATCGCATCGGGGATCTGCGTCATGTTCTCGATGCCTTCGAGATTCTGGAACAGGCTCTTCATCTCGCGTTCCAGCCGCGCCCGCTCTTTCTTCGACAACTGGTCCATGCGCCCGTCTTCGATCATGGCCTTCAGCAGCTTCAGCCGCTTGATGGACTTCTGCAGCGTCGCCCAGTTGGTCAGCGTCCCGCCCAGCCAGCGGTGGTTCACGAAGAACGCTCCGCAGCGCTTCGCCTCTTCGGCGACCGCTTCCTGGGCCTGGCGCTTGGTGCCTACAAATAGAATGGTCCGGCCTTGTCCGGTCATTTCGCTCACGAAGCGGCTCGCTTCGCGGAACATCTTGAGGGTTTTCTGCAGGTCAATGATGTGGATGCCGTTGCGCTCGCCGAAAATGAATTCCTTCATCTTGGGGTTCCAGCGGCGGGTCTGGTGACCGAAATGTACTCCGGCCTCCAGCAACTCTTTCATCGTAATTTCAACTGCCAATGTTCCTCCTTAGTGGATAGCCGTTTGCCCTGCGGCGCAAACACCGCCGCACTCGAACGGCCTCTTGCCGGCTCCTTGCCGGCCGTGATCTTGGCGGGGCCGCTTGCGCCGCCCCGCCAGAGCTCGTCAAAACCCGCTTAGCGCTTGGTGAACTGGAAGCGCTTCCGCGCGCCCTTCTGCCCGTACTTCTTGCGCTCCTTCATCCGCGAGTCGCGCGTCAAAAATCCGTTTTTGCGCAGCGCCGGCTGCAGCTCCGGATTGAACCGGATCAGCGCGCGCGACAGCCCCATGCGCACCGCTCCGGACTGCCCGCCCACGCCCCCGCCGTTCGCCGTCACCATCACGTCCACCTGGTCCTGCAGGCTGGTGAACTTCAGCGGTTCCGTCGCCGCGTGCTTCCAAGCGTGATTCGGGAAATACACTTCCGGCGTCTTTCCGTTCACCGTGAACTTCCCGGTACCCGGACGCAGGAACACGCGCGCCACCGATTCCTTGCGGCGGCCCGTCCCCAGAAACCATTTCACGCCCCCAAGGGGCGCTGCCGATGCACTCACAACTCCTCCTCACGCCATTTCTATCTGTGACCGCAGAGCGGTCAACGCGCTCGCGGGATTTCCTTCTCGGGAAGAAAACCACTACGTGCGGAAAAATTCGCGGGCCCCTTGCGGCCCCTTTATACCGCCAGCGGCTGCGGCTTCTGCCCGGCGTGCTTCGCCAGCCCGCTCGCGTCGCGGTACACGCGCAGCTTCTTGGCCCGCCGCGCCCGCAGCTTGTTCTTCGGCAGCATGCCCAGAATCGCTTCGCGCACCATCCAGTCGGCCTTCACCGGACGCAGCCTCTTCGCCGGCACTTCCTTCAGCCCTCCCGGATACCCGCTGTGGCTGTAATACATCTTCTGCTCGACCTTGTTCCCGGTCATGCGGATCTTGTCCGCGTTGATCACCACCACGTGGTCGCCCGAGTCCAGATACGGCGTAAAGCTCGCCTTATCCTTCCCGATCAGCAGCCGCGCCACCTTCGTCGCCAGCCGCCCCAGCACCACGTTCGTGGCGTCCACCACAAACCAGTTCGCGCCCACTTTCAGCGCTTCCGCCTCTGCTCCCTTGGCTACGTACGTCCTCATTGCGCTCAGTCACACCTTTCCCAGTAGAGACAAACAGCAATCTTAGTGTATGTATCCCTTCCTGTCAACGCACTTGCACTCCGCTCGCAGACATTCGGCCCCGCATTCGCGCAAGTAGCTGCTCTGCTAGCGGCGGCGCCATTTATCCCGCCCCGGCCGGGACGCTATCACCTTCGCCGTCCGGCCACTCCTGTCCCTGAGACGCCCCTTCAGCAAGTGCCAACTGGCATTAGAGATAACGCTCGGGTAGAATCTCGCCGGGCGGAACTTCCGTCATTTCGCGGGAGCGCTTCGTGGCCAAACACAAACGACCAAAAGCACACACCGGTGCAAAATCCGGGAAACACTCCTCCGGCGTTTGTCATCCCGAACACCCCTCCGGCGTTTGTCATCCCGAACGAACGTGAGGGATCTGTTTTTGGGGCTTTAACATGGAACACACCTTTTCCGTCTACATCCTCGCCAGCCGCTCCCGCTCGCTCTACACCGGCGTAACCAACGACCTCGAGCGCCGAATGACCGAACACCGCCAAGGCGTTATCCCAGGCTTCACCACCCGTTATCGCGTCTTCCGGCTTGTCCACGTCGAACTTTTCGCTCACATCAATGACGCCATCGCCCGCGAGAAGGAAATCAAAGGCTGGCGCCGCGAAAAGAAAATCCATCTGATCGAGCAGGGAAACCCGGTTTGGGAAGACCTCGCTGCCCGACTTCCGCACGCATATAAAAGTCAGAAGCTTCAAAGCAGATCCCTCACCCGTTCGGCAGACCCGGACGAACGGATTCGGGATGACAACTCAAAGGACGGGGCGGACGGCATCGCGCATCACACCGCGCACGGCAACCCGGACAGCAAAAGCGACCGCAAGGCGGACAGCAAGGCACCCATGTCATTCCGAACGAAGTTAGGAATCTGCTTTTCTCTTAGACTCTCCTAGCCACCAAATCCATCGTCGCGCGTCACACCGGACAGCAAAGGCGACCGCACGGCGGACAGCAACGCACCATGTCATTCCGAACGAAGTGAGGAATCTGCTTTTCTCTTAGCCTCTCATGGCCACCAAATCCATCGTCGCGCGTCACACCGGACAGCAAGGGCGACAGCAGGGCGGACGGCAAGGCACCCATGTCATTCCGAACGAAGTGAGGAATCTGCTTTTCTCTTAGACTCTCATCTGCATCCCGGATGCTGTCGCGGGCCGCGCCAAACGTTAGCCCAGCCCGTGCGGACTGGGAAAGATGTGCCTCCCTACACCCATGTCATTCCGAACGGAGTGAGGAATCTGCTTTTCTCTTAGCCTCTCATCTGCGTCCCGGCGTTCTTAACCAGGAAGCCCGCCTCCGGTCTCGTCTCTTGCCTTTGCCCGTCATTTGCGCTTCTTGCATCCCGGACGGTTTTGCGGGACCGAACGAACGTGAGAAATCTCTCTTCCTCGACGCAAACCGTCCAACGCAGATGAAAAAAACTCACTAAATTCCATGACTGCCAGTCTCAAAGTCGTTGACACGCGCCGCTGACTATCTAGATTAGTAGGATGCACTACAATGATATAATTCAGGCTTCAGAAATTGAATCAGGAGACCTTTGCGTACATGGCAAGAACCAAACCGCTCGTGGCAGAAAAAAGGAATTATTTGGTTACTACGGTAGCGCAGGCAAAAGAGATCGCAATTTCGTGGCTTTCTGAAATAGAACTTTCTAACGTTACCTCTCTTGGACTACCCGAAGTAGATGATCGTTATCATATTTAGCGAGTACCAATTTGTACTGCAACAGGAAGTATAAGAATTGGAGAAGCTGTTATTGATGCTTATACGACAGAGATACTGACAACCAAGACGACTAAAGCTCAAATGCTGGAGGCTCGTTTATTAAAAAAGGACGAGGTGCAATCGTCAAAACGGCAACCTAAAACAGAGTACCCAATCTCTCCCTTGCATGAGCGACTATCTTCGCGCAAGAATTAGCACGATTGCAGTTCAAGATTTCTTATCTGGCCTCTCGACAGAAGATTTGATGAACTCGACTGCGGAGGAAGATGATTCTAATGAGTAGATTTTCCGGGACTGCCAGAGCGCTTCGCACCCTTCCGACAAGAAATTCGGCGGGTGGCTCAAGCTTAAATGACCCGGCAAGGTTGGAGTGCCCATTCCTGCGAAGCGCGTTTTTTGCGCCCCGGTTGGGTCTATGGGGCATGAGGGGGGGGGCTTTTTGCTGTTCTCCCCATCCTCGACCCCGCCCCGCCGCACCATTCGAAATATCACTAATCCATATAGACTTTGAGTACATTCTGCGTTATAGTGTTTTTGCTTTTCAGCGCGGAGGAGACAGGACCTCGCCCCTTGTCCGTGCCACCGCTCGCCCCGCAACACTCCTTCTCCCTCCCGCAACCCCTCCAGAATCACCACTTCCGCACTCTTTCGTACCAACGGAAATCTACACGACTTAAACTTCTTTCGTTTCATGCTCTTGCGCACTCTTTTGCACTGATTCGCACACAGCGCAACGCAACTTCCAATAAATCAATCTCTTGCGCACTCTTTGCTAAAAACACGGGGGGTGGGGGGTACGTCCCCGCTTCGGAACTCCCGCTCGCCACTCGCCACTTGTCACTCGCCACTCAGCACATCACTCCTTACCGCTTCTTCCCCCGCGCCGGTTTTCGGATACAATGGGGCGCAACCGACGTTCTTTCAGCGAGGTCCGCGTGATTCATCGCCACATCTTTCATAACGAAAGCCTGCTGCCCATCGAAAAAGTTCGGCTCTCGCCCGGACAGGCGGGGCTCCTCTGCGGCTGGGGCCTCTTCACCACCCTGCGCATCGTGCGCGGCGAGGCTTTCGCCTACGAGCGCCACTGGCGCCGCCTCGAAAAGGATGCCGCGCTCATCCGCCTGCCCATGCCCTACCCCTCCGTCAAAGTCCGCTTGCATCTCCAGGACGTGATCCGCGCCAACAAGGTCAGCGAAGGCTGCGCGCGCATCTATCTCGTCTACAATCAGGTCGGCTTCTGGCAGAGCGACGAAAAGGCCCCCCAGGTGGACCTGCTCATCTACACCGCGCCGCTCCCCGAATACCGCGAGCCCGTGCGCCTCGCGCTGCGCCCGCATGGCCGCCACGCGGCCTCGCCTCTCGCCGGTGTCAAGAGCATCTCCTGGCTCAACAATGTCTGGTCCGTCGCCGAAGCCCAGCGCGAAGGCTTCGACGAAGTGGTCCTGCTCAACGAACGCGGCGAAGTCGCCGAATGCACCGCCGCCAATATCTTCGCCGTCAAAGGCGGCAAGATCCATACGCCGCCGCTCAGTTCCGGCTGCCTGGAAGGCGTAACCCGCGCCATCCTCTTTGAGATCGCGCCCGAAGCGGGCATCCCCATCGTCGAGCAGGCCCTGCACCCCGAGGATCTCTACTCCGCCGACGAAGTCTTCATCTCCTCCACCAACCGCAACCTGATCAGCGCCAGCGAAATCGCCGGGCATCCCATCGCCGCCGCTCCCGGCCCCGCCACCCTCCGCCTCCGCCAGGCCTTCGATGACCACGTCGCCGAATACGTCAACCGCCGCATCGCCTCCGCCGCCCGTTCCTAGTCATGCTAGAATCCCTCCGCAAGGCGCACTGATGGCCGACACGCAGATCATTCCCGAAGCGGCTCTCGAGGTGATATCCCCGGACGGCGCACGCCGCTTCGTACGCATTACCCAGAGCCCCTTCCTCATTGGCCGCGGCGGCGAAACCGGCAACCATCTGCAGCTCTCCGACCGCCGCATCTCCCGGCAGTGCGCGGCGATTGTCTTCGAGGGCGGGCGCTTCCACGTCGAGGATCGCGGGCAGCGCCGCGGCATGTTCGTCAACGGCGAAAAAATCGAAAGCCGCCCGCTCACCGCCGGCGACACCATCACCTTCGGCCTCGACGACTCCTATCAGCTTTTCTTCCGTTCTTCGGCCGGCGAGGAAGAGCTGCCGGCCCTGCTCACGCGCATTGAACATATCTCCTCCAGCGACAATCCCTCTGGCGGCAGCCTGCGCCAGCTCAATCTCCTCCTGGAAGCAACTTCCCTGCTGCACTCGCAATTGCCCCTGGATTCCGTCCTGGGCACCATGCTCGATCACGCCGTTTCCGTCACCAATGCCGACCGCGGCGTGCTCCTGGTCCCCGACGAGAGCGGCAAGCTGCGCGTGCGCCTGGCCCGCCGCAGCGGCGGCAGCCGCCTTCCTATCGAGGGCATCACGCCCAGCCAGACCGCTCTGCGCATGGCCCTGGACCAGCAGGCCGCGGTGATCACCGAGGATCTCGCGCAGGCCAACATTGATCTGCAGGCCGCGCAAAGCATTGTCACGCAGGGCTTGCGCTCCGTGGTGGTCATCCCTCTGTACGCTCTGATGCGCCGCAACACCGCGGACTCCGCCGTCGCCCCACGCCAGGACACTTTTCTGGGCGTCGTCTATCTCGACTCCCGCCGCCCCGCGGCCTTCTCCAAACTTGACCGCCAGATCCTAGACGCCCTCTCCGTGGAGGCCGCCAGCATTCTGGACAACGCCCGCCTTGTCGAGCGCGAACGCGAACGCCAGCGCATGGAGCAGGAGATCAACATCGCCCGCGACATTCAGCAGGCCCTGCTCCCGCGCAATTTCCCGCTTCACCCTCATTTTGCCGTGACCGGCTGCAATTTTCCCTGCCTCTCCGTGGGCGGCGACTACTTCGACGTCTTCCCCCTCAGCGACGAGCGCACCGCCTTTCTCATCGCCGACGTTTCCGGCAAAGGCCTCGGCGCGGCCCTGCTCACCACCATGCTGCAGGGCGCGCTCTCCGGCATGAGCCTGGGCACCGATCCCGCGCGCGTTATCAATCACGTCAACCGCTTCCTCTGCGAGCACGCCGAGGTGGGCCGCTACGCCACCCTGTTCTTCGCCATCCTCGACCGCAACGGCAATCTCGAATTCATCAACGCGGGTCACCCATCCCCCATCCTCATCCGCAGCGGCCGCGCCGAAGCCCCCTTCACCGAAGGCTCCTTCCCCGTGGGCCTCGTTCCCGAAGCCGAATATGTCACCGCCCGCGTCAAGCTCGAGCCCAACGACACCCTGGTCCTCTTCAGCGACGGCGTCACCGAGGCCATGGATCCCGACGACGACATGTACGGCGTCCCGCGCCTCCAGGAGGTTCTTACCGGCCAGCAGGACGTTCCTCTCGAGCAGATTCAAAAATCGATTCTGGAGTCCGTGGAAAATTTCTCCCGCGGCGCGCATCAAGCCGACGACCTGACCCTTCTCCTGGTTCGTTACCGCGCCGCACATGCCCTGAGCGACGACCAGGGCGTTCAGGCCGCTTCGGCCTGAGAAACATCCGCCGCAAAGAGAAGGTGCCGCATGTCCGCTGCAACCCCGCAGTCGCAATACGTTCATAAACTCATCACCCCCGAAGCCGGCGCCGCCTTGATCGCCGACGGCAGCGTCCTCTGCGTGGCTCTGGGCGTCGGCGCACCCGCGGCCCTGGCCCGCGCCGTCGCCGACCGCGTCCGCTGCGGTTCTCTCCAGGATTTGCATCTTGTCTACCAGCAGTCCCTGAAGCCTCTAGCCGACACGCTCATCCAGCCCGACATTTTGGACAAGATCGAAGCCCGCAACTTCTTCATCGGCGAGCCCGACCGCGAAATGATCAATCGCGGGATCGCCGAAGGCCGCAAATATATCTCCTACATTCCCTGCAACTTCAGCCAGATTCCGCGGGCCCTCACCGAAGCCATCCGCGTCAACACCTTCGTCATCACCGTCTCCCCGATGGATGCCTCCGGCCATTTCAGCCTGGGCACCAACAACGACTACGCCTCCACGGTCATCCGCCACTGCGACCGCGTCATCGTCGAGGTCAACCGCTACATGCCCCGCGTCTTCGGGGATTCCGCCGTGCACGTCTCCGAGGTTCACGCCATCGTCGAAAACCACGTGCCCCTGCCCGAATTTCCCCTGCGCGAACCCGATGAAGATTCCCTGACCATCGGCAAGACGATCGCCGCCATGATCCACGACGGCGGCACCCTGCAGTTCGGTATCGGCAATCTGCCCACCGCCGTTGCGCGTTTTCTGCACAACCACAACGATCTGGGCATCCACAGCGAGCTCTTCAGCCCGCCGTTCGTGGACCTCATTCAGCGCGGGGTGATCAATGGCCGCAAGAAAACGCTGCATCCGCGCAAACACGTCTTCACCATCGCCCTGGGCAATGCCGAAATGTACGCCTTCATGAACGACAACCCCTCCCTGGAGAGCTACGCGGTGTCCTACGTGAACGATCTGCGCATCATCGCCGCACATGACAACCTCATTTCCGTCAACACGGCCATCGAGATCGACCTCTACGGGCAGGTCAACGCCGAATTCATAAACGGCCACCAGTACAGCGGCGCCGGGGGCCAGTTCGATTTCGTGAAGGGCGCTTCGCTGTCGCGCGGCGGCAAATCGTTCATCGCGCTCAAATCCGCCGCCAAAAGCGACACCATCTCCTGCATCGTTCCGCACGTGCAGATGGCCACGGACACGCGCATGGACGTGGAGCACATCGTCACCGAATACGGCTGCGTCAACCTGCGCGGGCGCTCGACCCGCGACCGCGCCCTGGCCCTCATCAGCATCGCCCACCCCAACTTCCGCGAGGAGCTCACCGCGCACGCCAAGCGCATCAACTTGATCTAGCGCGAATTTCTCACGGGAATGGGCGCGAGATGCCGCAAGGCGCGTTACGGAGAAGGGCGGGCCAGGCCCATCTTTCTGGGGCCTTGCCTGCCGCCTTGCAATCCCTCCCCACACACGGTACAAGTGTGCTCTCACGCATCTGTTGATCGCGGAGGAACCCATGTCACGTTCACGCTGCACAGTTCTGCTTAGCGCCTTGCTCTTCTGCGCCAGCCTGGCCCGCGCCCAGTCCAGCGCGCCGCCCTTCACCGTCCTGCGCGCCGGCACGCTCATCGACGGCACGAGCGACGCCCCGCGCAAGAATCAGCTCATTTTCCTGCGCGGCAAGCGCATCGAAAAAATCACCGACGGCGGCGCGGCCATCCCGCAAGGCACGCAAATCATCGACCTCTCCTCCGCCACGGTTCTCCCCGGCTTGATCGATTCGCACACGCACATCTTCCTGCAGGGCGAAGACCCCGCACAGGGCGGCTACGACGCCAACATCCTCCGCCAGGGCCTGGCGCTGCGCGCGGCGCGGGCCACGGTCTCCGTGCGCCGCGCGCTGGAGCAGGGCTTCACCACCCTGCGCGACGTGGAAACCGAAGGCGCCGGTTACGGCGACGTGGGCATCAAGCAGGCCATCGAGGCGGGCTATATCCCCGGCCCGCGGCTGTTCGTCTCCACCCGAGCCATCTCCACCACCGGGGGTTACAACCTGGAAGGCTACGCTCCCGAACTGGACATGCCCAAGGGCGCGCAGCTGATCGACGGCCCCGTGGAGGCGCGGAAGGCCGCGCGCCAGCAACTGGAACACGGCGCCGACTGGATCAAGGTGTACATGACGCACCGCTCGTGGGCCGACAAGGACGGGCATCTTGTCGCGCAGCCCACGCTGACGCTCGAGGAACTCCAAGCGGTCGTGGATGAAACGCACGGCTGGGGCAAGAAAGTCGCCTGCCACGCCTACAACGGCATCGGCCTGCAGCGCGCGCTGGATGGCGGCTGCGACTCGCTGGAACACGGGCTGGAAATCAGCGACGCGCAGATCGCGCAGATGGCCCGCCAGGGCACCTGGTATTGCCCGACCATCGGGGCCTACTACTCCGACTGGGCCCCGGCGAACACCGCCGCCGGGGTGCGCGACCGCGCCCGGGTCGCGCTCCACGAAACTTCCTTCCGCAAGGCGCTGAAGGCCAATCTCAAAATCGTCTTCGGCACGGACACCGGCGGCCTGCCGTGGAGCGAGCCCATGGCCCGCGAATTCGAGTACATGGTGAAGCTGGGGATGAGTCCCATGGAGGCCATCCAATCGGCCACTTCCCGCGCTGCGGAAATGCTGGACAGCAAGGGGGATCTCGGCGTCCTGGCCCCCGGCGCCTACGCCGACGTCATCGCCGTGGCCGGCAATCCGCTCCAGAACATCGCCGAGCTGCAAAAAGTCCGCTTCGTCATGAAGAACGGCGAAGTGTTCAAGAACGATTTCGGGAAATAGCGGACGTTGCAATTTCAGGAGGAAAGTTCATGAGCGAACAGAATTATGCGAATCACACCAAGATGGTTCCCGCGTTTCACTACTTCGCGATGCCCGTTTTCGCGGTCAATCTCGGGTGGGCCATCTACCACCTGGTAAGGACGGGTCTCTCCTTCGAGAGTGTGATGCGGGTGCTGCTGGCCGCGGCCCTCGTGGTGCTCTTCTTCTGCGCGCGCCTGTTCGCGCTCACCGTGCAGGACCGCGTCATCCGCCTGGAGGAGCGCCTGCGCTACGAGCGCCTGCTCCCCGCCGATCTCCAGGCGCGCAGCGGCGAATTCACCCGCGACCAGTTCGTTTCCCTGCGCTTTGCCAGCGACGCCGAACTTCCCGCGCTGGCCCGCAAGGTCCTCGACGAGAAACTCAGCGACCGCAAAACCATCAAGCAGCTCATCAAGAGCTGGAAACCTGACCACCTTCGGGCCTGACCGATAGTCCTGCAGAAGGGTTTCAATTCGCCGTGAAGGCCGCGTCGAGCGACACGCTCTCGCCGTCCGCATTGGTCACCACGACCAGCTGCGGCCCGGCCTGCAGCGCCGGGGTGGTCACCGTGAGCGTGTTCCGATCCACCAGCGTGACGCCGGCCGCCGCGCCGCCGATGGTCACTTGCACCCCGCTCTGGAAGCCGCTGCCGCGCAGCGTGATCTGCGTCCCGCCCGCCGCCGGCCCCGTTGCCGGCGCCAGGGACCCGATCCCCAGCGGCACGTTCGCCAGCTGCACCACAGTCAGTCCGGCGTTCTGCGCGGTGTTGTCCGCCGAGGTGAGGGCAAACAATCTCTGCCCGTTCTCATCCGTAGCAAAGAAACTGCCGCGCAAACCATCAGCTGCCGTCAGCAGCGGATTGGGAAGGAAGACGCGCAGCCGCAGCTGGCCGCTGTGCGCGTCCAGGATGTCCACTCCGCCGCGCACCCCCGCGCTGCCCGGCGCGCCCGTCAGAAACGGCTGGTAGAGGAGCGCTCCGCTGGGATGCAGCGCCAACCCCGGCACCAGCACGCGCCCCGGTATCTGTTCGAGTTCCGCGGCGGACGGAGCGGAGAGCACCGCGAGGTCCACGCCACGAATTTCCGCCGCGCCACTGTTGCGCGTAGCAAGAATCGTTCCATCCGCTGCCGCACCCAAATCCGCGGCCAGTTCGTTCCCCGGCGTCGCTGTAAACTGGCCGGGCGTGGCCGCATCCCACACCGCCACCGGCCCGCCCGGCACCGCTCCAAACGCGAGAAACACGCGGTCGCCATTCTTCGCGGCCTGCAGCAACGGCGCACCGGGCGCGATACTCGCCGCCGGTTGCGGCCCTGCCAGCACCGCCGGCGGATTGGCCGTCAGATCGATCATCTTCAAGCAGCCCGTGCAGGCCCCCGCCGATCCGGCCTCTCCGCTCAAACCCACGAAGACGGCCTGCGTGCTGGTTGCCGCCACGCGCGCCGGCCCGGAAAGCGTGAAACCCGCCACGCCGCCGACGGGCACGACCGTGCTGGTCACCTGCACGCAACTGCCCGGCGCATCGAGATTCAGGAGATCCACGGCCTGCGAGCCGAAATCGGCCACCACGAGTTTCGTGCCGTCGGGGGTCAGCGCCAGCCCGCGCAGACCCGCCGTGGACGGTGCGCCGCACGACGGCGTAAGTTCCGCGGCGCGAAATTGTTTGGCCGCGAGATCGAAGACGTCCACATGGTCGTTATTGCTGAGATAGACGAGCTGTCGCGGGCGGTCGTAGAGCAGAAATTTGTACAGGCCGGCCTTGGCGTAGGTCTGCACGTCCTGCAGAAACTGCCAGGCCTTCGCCGCCGTCACATTGCCCGCCGGCGCGCGTACCACCACATCGGCTTTCCCCGCCGTGCCTGCGGGCGTGGTCACCGTGAGGCGCTCGATGGGAAAGGCATAGTCCGCGCCCACGCTGCCGGACGAGAGAAGCGCGGTCACGTCCTCGACTTTCTGCACCGTGGCGCCGGCCCCGCCGAACGTCACGCTGATGCCGGCCGCATCGGCGCCAAATCCGTGACCGTAGATCTGCACGGTGTCGCCGCCCGGCTTTTTCCCCGCGTTGGGCAGCACCTCGAGAATCTGCGGGCCGTAGCTGAACGCCGCGGGCGCCAGGGCCAGCCACCCGCTCGGGAAATAGGCGGCGACGTTCACCGGACCGCTCCCCGCGCTCGGCGGCGAAGTAGCCTGCATTTGCGTCGCGCCGGCGACGTTCACGCTCAAGCCGGGCTGCGCGGCGAAGCGCATCTGCGCGGAAGCCTCGAAGTTCTGCCCCGCGAGAGTGGTTGCCGTGCCCCCCGCCGCCGGCCCTTCCGGCGGAGCCAGAGCGGGCACCGCGGCCAAGACCGGCGCGGTGGAGGGGAGCGTTCCGGGATTGGCGGCATCGAGAAAGCTCACGCCGCGGTTGGCGATGCCAAATATCTGCGCCGTCTCGTCCGCCTCCTCAATCTCCGAGCGTTCTCCCCCGATGCGGAGGTCCGGCGCCTGTCCGAGCACAGAGAGATCCTGGCTGCTCAGCACGGTAATCACGGGTGGCAGGTCGGCATTCTCGCTGACATAGAGCGCGCTGCCGTCGCGCGAAAAGACCAGGCCGTGTGCGCCGGGCGCCGCCCGCGCAGCCAGCACCTGCAGTGTACCGTCGAGCAGCAGCACCTGTGCCACACCGCCGTTCACCAGGAGCACCGCGAACCGGCTGGCGTCGCCGTTGGCCGCCGCCAGCTCGATGCTGCCCGTTCCCAGCGTGACCGGCCCCACCGCCACATTCGCACTGGCATCCAACAACGCCACGCTACCGCTCGTGTCGCCAGCCGCGGCCAGCACTTTGGTGTGATCCCCGCTGCGCGCCAGCACACCGGCGCCGTTCTGAAAGACGGCCGGGGCGCGGCTCGTCACATCCGTAAAACTGTTTGTCGCCGGATCCCACAGGGCCGGCAGCGCCGCCAGCGCATCCGGCCGCCGCAGGCGCACTAGCCCCTTGCCGCCGGCGAGGGCCACCACTTCCATGGGCAAATTGAAAATGGCGTTGGATGTCCCCGGGAGGCCCGCCACCGGGTAGCGCGCGCGCACCTGCAGCGCTGCCGCATCCACCACGGTGATCTCTTGCACACCGGAACCCACCCATAGCGTGGCGCCGTCCGCGCTGAGGTCCACGCTGCTCGCGTCCGGCACGGCGATCTGCGCCACCCGCGTGGCATCCGTGCTGGAGAGAACTTCCACCCGGTTCATGGCGGGATTGGCGACAAAGATATGCTGGCGGCCCGCATCGTAGACGATGCGCCGCCGGTGCAATTCCCCCGGCGGATCGTCGCCGGAAGGAACGGAGTCGGTGCGCGCAAAGTTGGTGCGCGGCAGGGCGGGCGGCGGCGGAGCGGCCTGCACGGTGATGCTGAGGCTGGCGGAATGCGAGAGAGACCCGGTGGAGGCCTGCGCCGTCACGGTGTAGCTTCCCGCAGCCAGGGGCTGCACGGCGCCGAAGACCACGGATTGCGATCCCCCGCCCGGCACGCTGAAGGGGCTGACCGGACTCGACGGCAGCCCCGCCGGCAAGCCGCTCAGCGTCACCTGCACATTTCCCGAAAACCCATGGAGCGCGCCCACGGATAGGGTGGCGGGAGCGCTCGTTGTGCCGCCGGTCAGAGCCAGGGAATTCGGCGAGATGGTCAGCGAGAAATCCGGGGCGGATGGAGTTGGCGGTACAACCTGCTGGCCCGCGGAGCTACCCCCGCCGCCACAGCCCGTGCTTCCGCCGAAGGCGGCCAGGAAAAACAGTATGGAGAAGAAGCGCCGAACGCGGCCCATGGGGCAACCCCACGCCTGCTGGCGCCGCTTTGCCGGCGGGGACACCCGGCCAGCGGCGCAAAATCTCTAATCCGAAAGGAAAGCGACAGGAGAGATAGCGAAAACAGAAGCACTTGTCAAGATGGGTAATATTCCGGTCAACGGGAAGATAAAGCGAAAAGAAAAACGGCGCGAAGACGGTCTCCGCGCCGTTCCCGGAAAAGACTACAGACTCTTGGGTGCGGTGACCGTGGCCGGAGCCCCGACCGCGCGGGCGAAAGAGTTCTTATCCTTATCCTTATCTTTCTCCGCGCTCTTGTCGATTTCGATCGAGCCTTTGAAGTAGGCGCCATCTTCGATCATGATGCGCGCCGTAGTCAGGTCGCCATTCACCGATCCATCCTTCTTGATCTCGATGCGGTCCTTGGCCTGCAGATTTCCCTTCACGCTGCCATAGACCACCACCTCGCGGGCAATAATGTCCGCAGTCAGCTTGGCGGAGGCCCCCACGGTGAGCTTGCGCTCCTCGAGGTGGATCAATCCTTCCACCGTGCCGTCGATATGCAGATCCTCGTTACCGCTGATTTCACCTTTCACATGCAGGCCGGCCCCGAGCCGCGCGGTCGCACGGTCCGGAGTCGCGCCCGTTGGACGCATCGCATCTGTACTCATTGTCTTTGTATCCTCCCAAGCCGCCGGACCGGGTTTCGGCGGTGTCTGTTGATTCTGCGGAATTCGTGCTCCCGGCTGCGCCTCATGCGGCGTATCCGGTTTCTTGTTACCCCACATCGATCCTCCCCGAGATTGCACACCCAAACTGGTTTCTGGCTGGGGTGTGAAGAACTTTATTCCTCTGACGGGCGCGCCGCAAACCAGGTGTGCACGCGGCGTTCCTGTGAGTAACTAGCCAAAGGGCCAGTCCTTTCGCTGTCCTCGGTCCAGGACGTTTCGCGGAGCATGGTTCTCAGGGGGCGATGATCAGCAGAAGATCTTTCGCTTCGACCTGCTGCCCCGGCACGACCAGAAGCTTCACGATGCGCCCGGCGATGGGCGCATAAAGGTTCGATTGCATTTTCATGGCCTCCAGCGTGAGAAGCTTGGCGCCGCGCTCCACGGTCTGATTGGCCTGCACTACAATGGCGCTGACTACGCCCGCCGTCGGCGCGGCCACCTGCCCCGGCTCCGCGGGGTCGGCCTTGGGATGTACGCGCTCGGCCACGCGCAGCGCGCGGTCGCGGACCTGCACCTCGCGCGGCTGCCCGTTCATCTCGAAAAACAGCGTGCGCGTGCCGTCCGGATGGGCATCACCGGCCGTCAGGAATTTCACGATGAGCGTCTTTCCCGGCTCGATCTCCACGGTGATTTCCTGGCCCGGCTGCAAACCGTAAAAAAAAGCCGGCGTGGGCAGCACGCTCACGTCCGCATAGGTTTCGCGGAACTTGTCATATTTGAGGAACACTTCCGGGTATAGCAGATAGCTCAGGAGATCGTCGCGGCGCACTGCGTGCCCGGTCTTTTTCACCAGCGCGCTTTGCTCGTCGTCCAGCTTCACCGGCTCCAGGCTGGCGCTGGGCCGCCCGGCAATGGGCGGCGCGCCGCGCAGGATGATTTTCTGCAGCTTCTTTGGCCAGCCGCCCGGCGGCACGCCCAGCACTCCCGCGAACATCTCCACCACAGAGTTCGGCAAGGCCAGGTCGTGCTTCTCCTCGAGACGCAGCACGTCCTCGGGGCGCATTTCCTTGGCCATCAGAAACAGGGTCATGTCGCCCACGACCTTGCTCGACGGGGTGACCTTCACGATGTCCCCGAAAAGCTGGTTCACTTCCGCGTACGTCTTCTCGACTTCGCGCCAGCGGTGCCCCAGGCCCATGGCCACGGCCTGCTCGCGCAGATTGGTGTACTGCCCGCCGGGAATTTCGTGCTGGTAGAGGCGCGCCGAGCCCGCCTTGGGGCCGGAGTCGAACGGCGCGTAATACGTGCGCACCGTCTCCCAGTAGTCCGAGCACTCGTTCAGGGTCTCCATGTCCAGGCGCGTGTCGCGCGGCGTGTGCCGCAGGGCTTCCGCGATGGAATTGAGATTCGGCTGGCTGGTGCCTCCGCTCACCGCCGCTAGCGCGGCATCCGCCACGTCCACGCCGCCCTCCGCGGCCTTGAGCACCGAGGCCGCGTTCAGGCCGCTGGTGTCGTGGGTGTGGAAATGCACAGGCAGACCGATCTCTTCACGCAGGGCCTTCACCAGTTGAAACGCGGCATACGGCTTGCACAGCCCGGCCATGTCCTTGATGGCCAGAAAATGCGCGCCCAGTTTTTCCAGCTGCCTGGCCATGGTCACATAATATTTCAGGGAATACTTCGGGCGCCCCGCGTCCAGGATGTCGCCGGTGTAGCAGATGGCCGGCTCGCACACTGCGCCGGTCTCCAGCACGGCGTCGATGGCCACGCGCATGTTGTCGATGGAGTTCAGGGAATCGAAAATGCGGAAGATGTCGATGCCCTGGGTGTGGGCCTCGCGCACGAATTCCACGATCAAGTTGTCCGGGTACGACGCGTAGCCCACCGCGTTGGCGCCGCGCAGCAGCATCTGAAAGCAGATGTTGGGCACGCGCCGGCGCAGTTCGCGCAGGCGCTGCCAGGGATCCTCGTGCAGGAAGCGCAGGGAAGTGTCGAAGGTCGCCCCGCCCCACATCTCCAGGCTGAAGAGATTGGGCAGGCGCTGCGCCACGGCGCCGGCCGTCAACAGCAAGTCGTGCGTGCGCACCCGGGTGGCCAGCAGGGACTGGTGCGCGTCGCGAAACGTGGTGTCCGTCACGAGCAGCCGCTTCTCTTTGCGCGCCCAGGCCGCGAACTTTTCCGGCCCCAGCTTCTGCAGCAACTGGCGCGTTCCCGCCGGCGGGGCGATTCCCGGCGCCGCGGGGACCACCGCCGTTTCCAGGACTTCGGCCGGCTTCTTCCCCTTCACTTCGGGATTGCCGTTCAGAATCACGTCGCCCAGATAGAGCAGCAGCTTGGTGGCGCGGTCGCTGCGGTTGGGCAGACGGAAGAGTTCCGGGGATTCGTCCAGAAACGAGGTGGTGACCTCGCCGGCGCGGAAGCGCGGATGGTTCACCACGTTTTCCACGAACAGGATGTTGGTCTTCACCCCGCGGATGCGGAATTCGCGCAGCGCGCGGTCCATGCGCTGGCAGGCTTCCGGGAGATTCGCACCCCAGGCGGTGACCTTCACCAGCAGCGAGTCATAGTGCGCCGCGAGCACCGCTCCGGCATAGGCCGTGCCGCCGTCCAGGCGAATGCCGAACCCGGCCGGCGAGCGGTAAGTAGAAATCTTGCCGTAGTCCGGGGCGAAATTCTTTTCCGGGTCTTCGGTGGTCACGCGGCATTGCAGCGCCGAGCCGTACAGCGGCACCTTCTCCTGCTGCGGCAAGGAAAGCGGCGCTTCATGGAGCGCATAGCCCTGGGCCACCAGGATCTGCGCGCGGACCAGGTCGATGCCGGTGACCATCTCCGTGACCGTATGCTCCACCTGGATGCGCGGATTCACCTCGATGAAGTACCACTTCGCGGCGTCCACGTCGTAGAGGAACTCGACCGTGCCGGCGTTGCGGTATTTGGCCTTGCGCGCCAGGCGCACCGCCGCTGCGCACAATTCTTCGCGCACCCGCGCCGGCAGGTTCGGCGCCGGCGCCACTTCCACTACCTTCTGGTGCCGCCGCTGCACGGAGCAGTCGCGCTCGTGGAGGTGCAACAGGTTCCCGTGGTGGTCCGCCAGGATCTGCACTTCGATGTGCCGCGCCCGGGGCAGATATTTTTCCAGAAACACCGAGGCATCGCCGAACGCCGAGCGCGCTTCCAACCGCGCTTCCTCCAACCGCGCTTCCAGCTGCGCCGCGTCGCGCACCACGCGCATCCCGCGCCCGCCCCCGCCCATGGCCGCCTTGACGATCACCGGATAACCGATCTCCGCGGCGATGCGCTGCGCCTCCGCGCCCGATTCCACCGGCTTTTCCGTTCCGGGCAGCACCGGCACGCCCGCCGATGCCGCCAGCCGCCGCGCGGCCGTCTTGTCCCCCAGCAACTCCAACAGCTCGGGCGCCGGCCCGATGAAGGTGATGCCGGCCTTTTCGCAGGCCCGCGCGAAGGCCGGGTTTTCCGCCAGAAATCCGTAGCCCGGATGAATGGCGTCGACGCCCTTCTCCTTGGCCAGAGCCACGATCCCGGCGATATCCAGGTAGGCTTCCACCGGGCCTTTGCCCGCGCCCACCTGGTAGGCCTCGTCGGCTTTCATGCGGTGCAGCCCCAGGCGGTCTTCCTGCGAATAAATGCCCACCGTGCGCAGCCCCAACTCGTTGGCGGCGCGGAAAATGCGGATGGCGATTTCGCTGCGGTTGGCAGCAAGGAGTTTATGGATCGGCTTGTTCTTCTTCATTCCCGTGACCCCGGCGAGGAAAGCGGCTTAGCGCAGAATTCTACATTGTTTCACGAATGTCCGCCGCGCCCAACGGCGTTTTTCCAATCTAATCCAGCAGGAAATTTCATCGACTATGGCGGAAGGAAGAAAAACAAAGGAGAAAAATCCAGGCAAGAAATGCGGAGAGTGATTCCGGAAATAGAAAAACTCTTAGAATCTTTACTGTTCTTCAGTACTTGCGCAGCACGCTCACCACGCGGCCCTGAATCTTCACGTCGCTGGCGGGCACGACGATGGGGGCCATCTCCGAATTCGCCGGCTGCAGGCGGATCTTCCCCGCACCCTCGCGGTAGAAGCGCTTCAGCGTGGCCTCTTCCCCGCCCACCAGCGCCACCACGATATCGCCGGCATTGGCCACCTGGGTCTGCTCGCAGACCACGTAATCCCCGTCCAGGATGTGGTCCTCGATCATCGAGTTGCCCTTGACCTGCAGCACAAAGGTGGTGGCCCCGCGCGCAAAATCCCCCAGGGAAATCGTCTCGCGATCCTCGAGCGCTTCCAGCGGCCGCCCCGCGGCGATGCGCCCGACCAGGGGCAGCTCCTGCACGCGGCGGTCCAGCACCTGTTCCTTCACCGGCTTCGGCAGTTGCACGATCTCGATTGAGCGGCTCTGGTTGTAGCCGCGGCGGATGAAACCCTTCTTCTCCAGGGTGCTGATGTGCTTGTGCACGGTGGCCAGGGAGGTCAGTTTCAGGCCCTTGCCGATCTCCTCGAAACTCGGCGAGTAGCCGTGCCTGGTTTCGAAGGACACCAGAAAATCGAGCACTTCCTTCTGCCGCTTGGTCAGAGCCATCGCTCGTCTCCTCCTGCGCCTAGGCGCCCGCTGCGGAAGCGGCGCGCGGCACACTTTCGCCTTTTACTCTAGGCGAACACAAAGCGAACGTCAAGCAAAGAGTTTGTGCGCCGTTCTTCGCCCGCTTTTTTTCCGCGCGGCTTCCTGTTTTGGACACAACGCCGCGCCACGCGCCCGGTTGTGCTATTATTTTTGTTTGCGGGCTCCTGGTACTTCGCTCTCGAAGCACCTGCTCGCCGCGAAGCCCGGGCGCCGCAACTCCTCACGCCGCATGCGGGGAGACATCAGCAACCAACGGGGTCACGCGTCACCATGTCCACTCTCGCGGAAACACCTCTCACCAAAGGCAAGCGCGAAGTCATCGAACAGGCGGTCATCCGCTTTGCCGGGGACTCCGGCGACGGCATGCAGATCACCGGCAGCCAGTTCACCAACACCGTCGCGCTGTACGGCAACGACATCGCCACCTTTCCGGACTACCCCGCGGAGATCCGCGCCCCTGCGGGCACCCTCCCCGGGGTCAGCGGCTACCAGCTGCATTTTTCCTCGAGCGAGGTGTACACGCCGGGCGATGCCGTGGATGTGCTCATCGCCATGAATCCCGCCGCGCTGAAAATGAACCAGGCCGACCTCAAGCCCAACGGGATCCTCATCGTCAACAGCGACGCCTTCAAGGAAGGCGACCTGCGCAAGGCGCAGATGACCAGCAATCCCCTCGAGGATCATTCCCTGGACAAGTACCGCCTCTTCTCCGTAGAAGCCCAGCGCCTGACGCGCGCCGCGCTGCAGCATCTGGGCATCGACGCCAAGGCCATGGACCGCTGCAAGAACTTCTTCGCCCTGGGCATGTGCTATTGGCTTTACAACCGCTCCATGGATCCGACCTTCCGCTGGATCGACGACAAGTTCAGCAAGAAGCCGCTGATCGCGGAAGCCAACAAGCTGGCCCTCAAGGCCGGCTACAGCTACTGCGAAGCCACCGAAGCCTTCCAGGTCAGCTACGAAATTCCTCCGGCCAAGCTGGAGAAGGGCTTCTACCGCAGCCTGAGCGGCAACCAGGCCCTGGCCCTGGGTTTCGTCACCGCCGCGCAAAAATCCGGCCTAACGCTTTTCCTGGGCTCCTACCCGATCACTCCGGCCTCGGACATCCTGCACGAGCTTTCGCAATACAAGAATTTCGGGGTGATGACGTTCCAGGCCGAAGACGAAATCGCGGCCATGACTTCGACCATCGGGGCCTCTTACGCCGGCGCGCTGGCCCTGACCACGACTTCCGGCCCGGGCATGGCCCTCAAGACCGAAGCGATGGGGCTCGCCGTGATGACCGAGCTGCCCATGGTGATCGTGGACGTGCAGCGTGGCGGCCCTTCCACGGGCCTGCCGACCAAAACCGAGCAGGCCGACCTGTTGCAGGCGCTCTTCGGACGCAACTCCGAGGCGCCCATTCCGGTTCTGGCGGCTTCCACTCCGGCCGACTGCTTCTGGGTCGCCGTGGAAGCGTGCCGCATCGCCCTCAAGTACATGGTGCCGGTGATTGTGCTCACCGACGGCTACCTGGCTAACGGCTCGGAGCCCTGGCGCATCCCGGAGCTCCAGGACATTCCGGCCATCCCGGTGAGCTTCGCCACGAATCCGGAAACGTATCAGCCCTACAAGCGCGACCCGCAAACCCTGGCGCGCCCCTGGGCCGTGCCGGGCACGCCCGGCCTGGAACACCGCATCGGGGGCCTGGAGAAAAAAGACGGCAGCGGCAACATCAACTACGAGCCGCTCAACCACGAGAACATGGTGCGCATCCGCGCGGCCAAAGTCGCGGGCATCGTCCAGGACATTCCCGACGCCGTTCCCGCGGGGGATCCCGACGGCGACCTGCTGATCATCGGCTGGGGCTCGACGTGCGGCTCGATCACCGCGGCGCTCATGCCGCAGCGCGCCAAGGGCCGGCGCATCGGCCACGTGCATCTGCGGCACCTGAACCCGCTGCCGAAGAACCTCGGGGATGTGATGAAGCGCTACAAGAAAGTGCTCGTTCCGGAGCTGAACATGGGCCAACTGCTGTGGGTCTTGCGCGCCAAGTATCTGGTGGACGCCATCGGCATGAACAAGATCCAGGGCCGCCCGTTCAAGCAGAACGAGCTGGAAGTGAAGATCGAAGAAGTAATCGGCGCCTAACAACAGTTTCGCCATTCCGAGCCGCGTCAGGGGCGGGGCAAACTCCGCGAGGAATCGCGCCGGGCTCCGGAATGGCAGCAGCACACGGAACGAATCAGGGAGACTCGATCATGACCACGGCCGCTCTACCGCATCTCACGAAAAAAGATTTTCAGACCGACCAGGAAGTCCGCTGGTGCCCCGGCTGCGGCGACTACGCCATTCTTTCCGCCGTGCAGTCCGTCTTCCCGGAGCTGGGCATTCCCCGGGAGAAGTTCGTGGTGGTCAGCGGCATCGGTTGCTCCAGCCGCTTCCCCTACTACATGAACACCTACGGCTTCCATTCCATTCACGGCCGCGCCCCGGCCGTGGCCACGGGCATCAAGGCCGTGCGCCCGGATCTGGACGTGTGGGTGGCCACCGGTGACGGCGATGCCCTGGCCATCGGCGGCAATCACACCATTCACATGCTGCGCCGCAACGTGGGCATCAAGGTCCTGCTCTTCAACAACCGCATTTACGGCCTGACCAAGGGCCAATATTCGCCGACCTCGGAATACCACAAGATCACCAAGTCCACGCCTTACGGCTCGCCCGACCGGCCCTTCAATCCGATTTCGCTGGCCATCGGCTCGGAAGCCACGTTCGTGGCGCGGTCCGTGGACGTTTTCCAGGCGCACCTGAAGGAGACCCTGAAGCATGCCGCGGTGCATCGCGGCTCGGCGTTCATCGAGATCCTGCAGAACTGCAACATTTTCAACAACGGCGCCTGGGAAGGCATCACCGAGAAGGACGCGCGCAGCGAGCACGTCATCCAGCTCGAGCACGGCAAGCCGCTCATCTTCGGCAAGAACCGCGACAAGGGCATCCGCCGACTGCCCGACGGGGACATCGAAGTCGTGCAACTGGGCGACAAGTACACGGAGAAGGACCTCATCGTCCACGACGCCCATCACCACCGCGCGTCCTACGCCTTCCTGCTCTCGCACATGGAGCACCGCCCGGGCTTCCCCACGCCCATCGGCGTGCTGCGCGCCTGGGACGACCTGCCGCGCTACGAAGACGTGATGAACGACCAGATCAAGGAAGTCATCGCCAAGAAGGGCCGCGGCGATCTGGGCAAGCTCTTCCGCGCCGGGGACACCTGGGAAGTCAAGTAGGGCAGTCCGTATAGCGCCGGGCTTCAGCCCGGCATCCGAAAACACTTCGGGCGCCGCGACCGCAAAGGTTTTGGCGCCCGTCTTATTTCTTGCCTGTGAAAGCGGGCCTGCTTGCCTTGAACCTGCCGAAGAGGTTCTCCCGCTGGACTCCAATCTCCGCGGATGCGGCGCCGCGCCTCAGTTTCTCTCTCCCAGCCCATGCATCTTGCGGCATAGCCGGCAATACGTCGGCTGCTCCGTGTTGTCTACACTATGATGCACGGGCTTCACCGATTGCAGGTAGGTGAAGATCAGCGACAGGTCCTCGTCGGTCATTCCCCGGAAGACATGCCATGGCATGACGGGAGCCAGCTCACGCACGCCGCCGACCGTCCCGGTTCGAATTGTCTGGATAAACATTTCCCTTGTGTAATAGGAAATTCCCGCCGGATCGGAGGTGATGTTGGCACTGGCCACACGGCCCCACGGCCCCTCGAGGATGAAGCCTCCGCCAAATTCCAGGCCGGGAATCGGCTGACCGTGCTCATCCTGCGGCGTGTGGCATCCGATGCAGCTCGCCATCTGCGTTTGATACCTTCCGCGGCTGAGCACCCCGGCGTTGGGTCCCGGTGCGGAGACGGGCTGCAGCACCGGCTGCGGCACATTGCGGATCAGATATTTCACCGGGAAGATGATCTCCGATTTCGGCAGAGGGTTGCGCACAGGCGGCAAGGAGCGGAGATAGACGATCACCGATGCCAGGTCTTCATCCGACATCTCGCGGAAGCGCTCGTAGGGCATTAGCGGAAAGAGGGCCCGGCCGTCATGGCCGACGCCTTCGCGGATGGCGCGCGCCAATTGATCATCGCTCCAGGTGCCCGCGCCGGTTTCCGGATCGGGGGTTAGGTTCGGCGCGACCAAGCGTCCCGGCAAGCCTTTGAGCGGAAATAACGTTCCCGCACCCTTCATCTCCTCGATCACCGGCGCGCCACGTTTGCTCCAGTCGCGCGGCGAGTGGCAGTGCATGCACGCGGCAACATGCTCCACGAAATACGCGCCGCGCTGCAGCCGCTCCGGCGTGGCTTCGAATTTCCGGTTCGTGAGCGGACGTGCTCTCGGCCCGAGAAGGGGCCGCCAGCCAATCGTCGCCGTGATGCCCGCGGCCGCCAGCCCCAGCGGCACGACTAGCGCATAGGCCGCAATTTTCACCAGCTTGGGCATGGATTCTCCTAGGAAAAATAGTTTCTTCTTCCCAACTGCCGGACAGTTTCCACGATTTGCAGACCGCAAGATACCACGGCCCTTCGCGAATGCGAGTTTTCTCCCGCCCGGCATCAAAAAAATACGGGCGCCTCGACCTCTTACGTCTCGGCGCCCGGACAATTCTTCTTTCTGCTTCTCGCCTGTATTCGGGCGGACGTTCAGCCCGCCCTTTCCTGTCTGCCTTTTCTCACTTGCCGTGCGCCGGGACCGCTGCCAACTCACCCTGCACCACGCTGGCCTGCAGCAGCGCCGGATTTTTCAGCAAGGGCAGCCATTTGTCGCGGACGGTCTCAAATTCGGGCCGGTTGCGCTTGGAGACGGGATCGGCGGGCGGCAGGCCGAGGTGCTCGAAGTTCTTGTACTTGCCGCGCTGCAGAAAGCGGAAATCGAGATGCGGCCCGGTGGAAAGCCCGGTGCTGCCGACCAGCCCGATGACCTTGCCGATCTCCACGTGCTCGCCCGTGCGCACGAACATCCTGGAGAGGTGCAGGTACATGGTTTCGTAGCCGTTGGCGTGCGTAATCTGCACCAGGTTGCCCTCCCCGCCCTTGCGCCCGGCAAAGAGCACCCGCCCGCTACCGATGGTCTGCACCGGCGTGCCCACCGGCGCGCCGTAGTCAATGCCCAGATGCGGGCGGCGGATCTTCAGGATGGGATGAAAGCGCGCGTAGCTGAAATGCGAGGTGATGCGCGCGCCGAACTTCAGCGGCGAGCGCAAAAAGGCCTTCTGTAGCGAATTGCCGTTGGCCGCGTAATACGCGGGCCGGCCGCTGGAGTCGTGGAAGAGCAATGCCTGGTAGGGATGCCCGCCGTTGTCGTATTCCGCGACGAAAATCTTTCCGTAGCCCGCGGTCTGCCCCCCGGCGTATTTCTTCTTCTCCAGCACCACGCGGAAGGTGTCGCCGCGCCGCGGGTCGGTGTAGAAATCGAGGTCGTACCCGAAGATCTCCGCCAGACGCATGGCCAGGTCCGCCGTTTCGCCCGCGCGCTCCACGGCGTTGAACAGTGAATCGTCCACCTGCCCGCTCACCACCACGATCTCCGTCTTTGCGGCAATCGTCCGCACTTCCGCGGAAAAGCTGCCGTCCGCCGGCGCGGGCACGATGCGCAGCAGCCGCTCCGGGTCGATGCGGTATTCGATGGTGCGCAGCCCGCCATCCACCGAACGCCCCACGGTGATCATGTTTCCCGCGCGCATCTGCCGCAGATTGAAGGCCCGCTGAGCCGCCGCGGAAGCGCCGGCCGCCTCTTCGGCGCTCAGGCCGAACTTCTCCAGCGCGGCCATGAAATTCGCGCCCGCGGGAACTTTCTTCCCCGTCGGCAGCACGCTCTGCTGCCGGGCCCACGCGGCCTCTTTCTGCGTCAGTTGCACTTCGTGCTGAAAGGCCTCCGTGGCCACCAGCCGCTGGCGAAATACGTAACCCAGCACACCCATCCCGGCGCTGCACAGCACCAGGAGCACCACGCCAAAACGACGATTCACGCTTTCCCCCAAGTTACTCGCTGCCCCTGCAGCTTTTGGCCCCACCGCGCCGCGCGCCCGGTCCCCGATGCTTCCTGGGAGAGAACACCCGGACAAAGCGCTTCTCAGCTTACCCTGCACCCCTCTTTTGTCTCAAGCAGGAACCGGAGTCAAAGGGAGAAACGGGCGGAGGTGTGGAGAACGATACGGCAAGGAGCAGGCGAGATAGGATGCGCATAGCCCCGCCGGGAACGAAGCAAGGAACAGAGAGTCAGTTGCCGGACGCGCCGATCCACTCGTTGCGGTGCGGCACCTCGGCAAAATAGTTCTGCTCGCGCAGCTTGCGGTAGATCCGCCCGGCAACCACCGCGGCCGTGGGGCCCATGACGCGGTGGCTGCTGCCGCGCAGGAGAACCACCAGCGCAATTTTCGGCCGCGCTTCGTCGGCGTAGGATACAAACCAGCCCACCCGCGATTTCTGGTCGTTGCACGTGCCGGTCTTGCCCAGCGCCAGTTCGTCGCCGCCCTGGTCGAAACTGGCCTTGCCCGTGCCGTAGAGCACCGCCGCGAGCATGCCTTCGCGGATCGGCGGCAGCAGCGGGGCGATATCCAGCTGGCGCTTCACGCGGGGCGCGAAATTCGCGCGCTCTTCTTCCGTGCGCGGGTACTGCAGATAGTAGAGAGTTCCGCCGTTGGCCACCGCGGAGGCCAGCGAGGCGAGCTGCAGCGGCGTCATCTGGATGCCTTCGCCGAAGCTGGACATGCGCGCCACCCCGCCGTGCGCCGGCGCTATCGCCGGGAGAAGGCCGGGATGCTCCTCCGGCATGTTGTAGCCGGAGAGCTCGCCGAGCCCCAGGAGCTTGGCGTAGCGGGACACGGTTGCGAAGCCCATGCGCCGGCCCAGCTCTTCAAAAAATTGGTTATTGGAATGGGCCATGGCCTCGGTGAGATTCATGTACTTGCGCCGCCCGACCTTGAGCATGGTGTCGCGGGTGATGACGTCCTCTTCGAGCGCGGCGACGGCGATCGTGGGCTTGATGGTCGAGCACGGAATCGTGCCGTTGGAGAAGGCCAACTTCTGGTTGACGATGCTCAGGATGCGCCCGGTATTGGGATCCACGGCCACCACCGTGCCGTTGTAGCGGCCCAGGGCCTCGACGGCTGCCTGGCGGATGACCGGGTCGTCGTAAGCCGCAATGTCTTCACTGGTGGAATCGGCAAAGGTGGGCACGCCGCGGAACCGCGACGCCGCATGGCCCTTGCTCCGCCGCGATGCTCGCACGCCCGCCTTGCCGCCGGCCGCCGCTGGGGCGGCGACTGCCGGAACAGCACAGGCCCACGCCAACAATATGGCCAACACGTTTCGCGATATCCTGGCTGCCCGCTTCATAGTCCCCACTTCCACGCCCCCGAAATGGCCCCTGCCGCATGGCATGCCAGCGGCCGAGGCAACAGCGATTGTAGGGAAGCGCACGGGGATAGGCAATAGGCCAAGCACTCTAGTACGTGGATATGTGTTGTGAAATCAACTCTGTCCAAAGGGGCAGGTCTGGAGGGGAAGAAGAAAATTGGATGGTTGAAAAGTTCAAAAGTTGAAAAGGCTGAAAGCATGGAGCGAGAACGGAAAAAAGGTCTGGGGCGCCGTCGCGCGGCTTGCCCCCAGACCTTTTCCGGCCTTTCCAGTCTTTAACGCTTCAACGCTTCAACTTCTTAGCGCGTAGGCCCGTTCACTGGCCTGCCCTTCGCCGCAGAAGCTGCCGCGCCCATAGCCCGGTCATTCGGCGCCGGCGCCGCGGCCGGAGTTGCCGCGGGAGCCGAGGCGCCGTTCACAGTTCCCGGCGTGGGGATTTCCATCTTCTTGCGCAGCGCAGCTTCCAGCTTGGCGCGAATGTCTGGATTTTCCTTGAGGAAAATGCGCGCATTCTCACGGCCCTGGCCCATGCGCTCACTGCCGTAGCTGAGCCACGTGCCGCTCTTTTCGACGAGGCCTTTATCCACGCCCAGGTCCAGCAGGTCGCCTTCGCGCGAGATGCCTTCTCCGTAGAGGATGTCGAATTCGGCCTCGCGGAACGGCGCGGCGACCTTGTTCTTCACCACCTTGCCGCGGGTGCGCGACCCGACGACTTTGTCCCCTTCCTTGATGGCCTGAATGCGGCGGATATCCAGGCGGATGGAGGCGTAGAACTTCAGCGCGCGGCCGCCCGTGGTGGTTTCCGGATTGCCGAACATGACGCCGATCTTTTCGCGGATCTGGTTGATGAAGATCAGGCAGGTCCTGGACTTGGAAACGATGCCGGTGAGCTTGCGCAGGGCCTGGGACATCAGGCGGGCCTGCAAGCCCATCTGCGGATCGCCCATTTCGCCTTCCAGCTCGGCCTTGGGCACCAGGGCGGCCACGGAGTCCACGACGACGACGTCCACCCCGCCCGAGCGGATCAGCGTTTCCGCAATTTCCAGCGCCTGCTCACCGTTATCCGGCTGCGACACCAAGAGGTTGTCCACGTCCACGCCCAGCTTGCGCGCATAGACGGGGTCCAGCGCGTGCTCGGCGTCGATGAAGGCCGCCTGCCCGCCCAGCTTCTGCGCTTCGGCGATGACGTGCAGCGTCATGGTGGTCTTACCGCCCGATTCCGGGCCGTAAACCTCGATGACCCGCCCGCGCGGAAAGCCGCCCACGCCCAGCGCGGCGTCCAGCGAGAGGCATCCGGTGGGGATGACGCTCACGGGCACCAGTACATCGCGGCTGCCAAGGCGCATGATCGAGCCCTTGCCGAAGGACTTTTCGATCTGCGCGATCGCCGCGTCCAGCATTTTCGATTTCTCGTCTGCCATTTCACACCTCGGAAGAGGAAAGTAGGAATCGTGTAACCGGGACCTTGGGGGCCGCAGGCCGGGGCGCCGCGCCGGGAACAACGCGAGACCCTTTGGGGACGTGGCTAGGCGTGCAGCTTACCACTCGGTTCACCATCGCGCCATCCCTTTCTGGCTCTGCAGCCGCGTCTTGCTCTGCCCTGCTGCTGCAAATCGCTGCTAGTTAGAGATACCCATACTACCGCTGACAGCCATGCTGCGTCTCGTGGTCGCGCAGCCGGGCCTGCGCCGCACGCTCCCGCTGCTCCCACGCGGCCCGCTCCGGCGACGTCAGTTGCCGCAAGCGCGACAAATTCCGCCCGCGCGTCCGGGTTTCCACCAGCTCTTCTTCCAGTCTCTGCCGTTCACCGCAAAGGAGCAAACCACGCATGGGGCACCTGCCAGCAACATCGGGGAGAAGGTATCCCAAAGGCGAACAAAAGGCAAACACTATTTTCGCCTAATATTCGCCATCGCCGGGCCCCTTCCCCTGCAGGCGCCTCTTCCCGCCCTAGTCTTCCTTTGAGGGCACCTTGCAAAAACTATACGTTGAGATCCTTTCCGACAGGAGTCGGAATCTTCGATCGGTCAACCTAATCGGGTGACAGGATGACAGCGTCGAGGTACTGGGAAACACCTACAATTTCTTGCGCCAGATTTCCTGGCGGGTTTCGAGGCGCGTGGCGGCGATCCAACGGCCGTCGGGGGAGACGCGCGGGTGCAGGAGGTTGGCGGCGGCGGCGCTGAGTTTTTTGGGCGTGCCGCCGGCACGCGGGATGGCGAAGAGCTGCATGCGGCCATCCTGGAGGGCGCTAAAGAGGATGGTCTGGGCGTCGGGAGTCCAGTCCAGGCCGCTGTAGGTGTCGCTTTTGTAGGTGACGAGGCGCTGCGCTTGGCTGCCATCAGCGGCGAGAATCCAGATGGCGCGCTCGCCGGGGGCGGATTCGTCCTCGACGGCGATCTCCTCGCCCTTGGGCGACCACATGGGCCACTCGGCACTGTGCACCTCCGCCGGGAGAGGCAGCTTCGCGCTGCTGAGGACGCTGCCGGTTTCCGGGTTGATGGTGGTGATCCACAGGCGATAGACGCCGGGCTTGCCGCCCTTTTCCCACGAGGGAAAGACCAGGCGGCGGCCGTCGGGAGACCAACTGGGGGAGCCCGTCTCCCAGCCGAAATCGGTGAGGCGTATTTCGGGCGCCTGCGGATCGCCGGCGCGCTTGAGCCAGATGTCGTCGCTGGCGCCGGGGGCGTCGTAGTAGGCCACGGGCTGCGGCGCACGGTGGGAGTGGAAGGCGATCCACTTCCCGTCCGGCGACCACTCCGGAGGAAAATCCTCGTGATTACCGGCGATGACCACGCTGCGCGGCGAAGTGGCGTGCGCTTCGGCGTCCACGCTGACCGCGCCGGCGTCCAGATCGAGGGCCCAGTCCGCGCGGCGCCATTGCCCGAAGAAAAAGCCGATCTGGCGGGAGTCGCGGCTCCAGGCGGGGAGCTCGGCACCGGGGAGCACTTCATGGGCCGGGCCTCCGGCAATGGGGAGGGCCACGATGGAATCGTGAATGGTGTTCTGCGCCCAGTACAGATTGCCCGCGGCCTCGACGGGAGCGGTCTTGTCCCCGTCCGAAGAGACCAGTTTTTTCAACCGTTTGCTGCTGAGATTGAATTCGTAGATGTCCAGCCAGCGCTCGGCGTCCGGATTCTGGCGCGCGGCGGCCTCCGGCGCCTTCTCGCCAACGAGCGAGAGATAGAGCCGCCCGCCATCGGGCGAAAGGCTGAGCGGGCTCAGCCGGGGGTCCGCATCCAGCCCCTGCGCGAGCGGCACGACCTTGCCCATACCGACAGGCACCTGCACCAGCGAAGTCGAGCCGCCAGCCTGGCGCACCATGGCGTAGAGGCTCTGCGCATCGGGCGCAAAGACCGCGCCGGTGATCACGCCGGGGACGGCGATGTGTTTTCTTTCCTTCCAACCGCCGACCCACAGCCCGGCATCGGCGACGTTGGAGCGAAAATAGGCCGAAGTCTTTCCGTCCGCAGAGCAAACGGGAATGGCATCGGGCTTGAACATGACGCGGTCGAGGCCCTTGTTTTCGATCATGGCGTACCAGCCCTCGAGAGCGCCGTGCTGGCCCATGCGCAGCAGTTCCTCGCCGCAGAAGAAGGCCTGGGAGACGCTGGCCAGCGGGCCGCGCAGCCGCGCGGCGTCCTCCTTCTTGGTGACCAGGGAGATGAGGTCCACGCCCCCGGCGCGGGAAAGAAGCGCCCACTTCCCGTCGCTGGAGATGGCGGCGCCCGGCGCCAGATCTTCAAACCAGCGATGGCCCGCGCGCGAATAGATTTTCTCGGCGCCGGCGGGCGCGCCTTGCTGCGCCAGCGCTACGCCCGCGAGGCCCAGCGCGGCAGCAGCCAGGAGACAACCAGAGAAACGGCGCGCGCGAAAAAGTGCGGGGAGCATGGAAAGCGTCATGGCTTCTCCTGGGAATAGCTGTAAAAGCCGCGGCCGGATTTACGGCCCAGCCAGCCGGCGGCGACATATTTTTTCAGCAGCGGGCAGGCGCGGTATTTGGGATCGCCTAGGCCGTCCTGCAGGACGTGCAGGATATCCACGCAGACGTCGAGGCCGATAAAATCGGCCAGCTCCAGCGGACCCATGGGATGGTTCATGCCCATCTTCATCACGGCGTCCACGGCTTCGACGGTGGCCACGCCTTCCAGGACGGCGTAGGCGGCTTCGTTGATGAGCGGCATGAGCACGCGGTTGGAGACGAAGCCGGGCGCGTCGTTGACGGCAACCGGCTTCTTGCCGAGCCTTTCGGCGAGGCGCAGGGTGGTGTCGAAGGTGGCGTCCGAGGTCTGCAGCGCGCGGATAACTTCGACGAGCACCATCACCGGCACGGGGTTCATGAAGTGCATGCCCACGAAGCGGTCGGGGCGCCCGGTGAGCGCGGCGAGGGTGGTGATGGCGATGGAGGAGGTGTTGCTGGCGAGGATGGCGTCCGGGCGGAGGATCCCGTCGGCCTCCTGCAGGACGGCGCGCTTGATCTCCAGCTTTTCCGGGACGGCTTCGACCACGAAATCGGCGGCGGCGATGGCCTGCATGTCGGTGACCGGCTGGAGGCGGGCGAGGACGGCGGCGCGGTCGGCTTCGGCGAGCTTGCCCTTCTTGATCTCGCGGTCGAGATTCTTGCCGATGGTTTCCAGGCCGCGGTCGAGGAAGCGGGGCTCGACGTCGCGCAGGATCACGGAGAAGCCCGCGCGGGCAAAGACATGCGCGATGCCGTTGCCCATGGTGCCTGCGCCCAGCACGGCAACGGTTTTGATTGCGTCCACGGTCATAGCAATCCTCCGAACTACGCTTTCCATTTGGATGGAGGGCAGTTTACTACAGGCGGGCACGCCTCACCGAGGCGGCGTGCCTTCGCGGACTTCGCGGAGGATTTCGCGGGCGGCAGGTTCGTCGGCGGGCATGACGAAGAGGCGCAGCGTGCCGGGCTCGGCGCCTTCACGGCGGACGCCGATGCGATTTTCGCGCAGGCAATCTTCGAGGATCCGGGCGAGGCCGACGTCCTCGCCGCTCCAAATCTCCGCGGTGGCTTGTTGGGGGTTCCACCCAGCCGCGCGGCGTTCTTCTATTTTTTCGGCCTCTTCTGCTTCCCTTGTTTCTTGTTCCTCTTCCTCCCCCGGTTCCCTGAAGGCGAAAGGCGAAGACTGATAGATGGGCTCGAGCAGTTCGCGCGCGCGTTGCGCATCGGAGCGGAAGACGCGCACCTCGTATTTCGGCCGCGGCATGCCTAGCTCAAAAACAAAATGGTCCTGGGTGGCCTTCACGTGGTGCGGGATGCCGGCTTCGCGCAGAGCGGCAATAGCCTGGCTAACGGCCACGGGATCGCCGCTTTTCCAGACCATGTCGATGCGCTCCTTGCGCTCTTTTTCATGGAGCGGGCGGCCGCGTAGGGCCTCGGGCACCAGCTCGACGCCGCACATCGTACAGCGGCCGTAGCCGGCGGCGTATTCGGCATCGCATAGCGGGCAGTAGTTCATAGTTTGCTTCGTTCCTCGCCCCTGGGAAGGATTCAAGAGAAAAGCCGCGGGGCTGTCGCCCCGTGCTACAGCGCTACCCGACAGTTCAAAAGCGCTCGATGGCCAGGGCCACGGCATTGCCGCCGCCGAGGCAGAGAGCGGCGACGCCGCGCTGGAGGTTGCGGCGCTGCAGCTCGTAGAGCAGGGTGACGAGGATGCGCGCGCCGGAAGCGCCGATGGGGTGGCCGAGGGCCACCGCTCCGCCGTTGACGTTGACCTTTGCGGAATTCAGCTTGAGTTGGCGGGTGACGGCGAGAGCGGCGACGGAGAAGGCCTCATTCAGCTCGAAGAGGTCCACGTCCTTGTCGCGGTTCCAACCGGTCTTGGCGAGGAGTTTTTCCACGGCGTCCACCGGAGCCATCATGACCCACTTGGGCTCGAGGCCGCTGACGGCCTGGGCGACGATGCGGGCGATGGGCTGTTTGCCGAGCTGCGCGGCCTTGCGCTCGCTGGTGACCACCAGGGCGGCGGCGCCGTCGTTGGTGCTGGGGGCGTTGCCGGCGGTGACCGTGCCGTCTTTTTTGAAAGCGGGCTTGAGCCGGGCGAGGGCTTCCACGGAAGTGTCCTCGCGGGGCGATTCGTCGTGCTGGACGACGAGGGGAGCGCCCTTCTTCTGGGGGATCTCGATGGGCAGGATCTGCGAGGTGAAGAGGCCCTCTTTGCGGGCGCGCACGGCCTTCTGGTGGCTTTCGAAAGCGAAGCGGTCCTGCTCCTCGCGGGTGATGGAATATTTTTCGGCGACGAGTTCGCCGGTCATGCCCATGTGGAAGTTTTCGTAAGCGTCCCACAGGCCGTCGTTGATCATGGAATCGATGATCTTGCCGTCACCAAGACGGTAGCCGGTGCGCGCCTGGGGAAGCAAGTAGGGGCAGTTGGACATGGACTCCATGCCGCCGGCGACGAGGAGTTCGGATTCCCCGGTCTGCACGGCCTGCGCGGCGAGGGCTACGGCCTTGAGGCCGGAGCCGCAGACCTTATTAATGGTCATGGCGGCGACGCGGGGATCGCAGCCGCCTTTGAGGGCGGCCTGGCGCGCGGGATTCTGGCCGAGGCCGGCCTGCACGACGTTGCCGAGAATGGCTTCGTCCACTAGCTTCGCGTCAATGCCGGCGCGGCGGATAGCTTCGGCGACAACCTTGCCGCCGAGCTCGGGGGCGGAAAAGCCGGCGAGGCCGCCCTGGAATTTACCGATGGCCGTGCGGACGGCGGAAAGAATAACGGGATTTTCCATGGTGAGCCTCCGGGGAGCGACGCACTCGATTATACAGCGATGCAAAGGAGGAGAAGACGCCGGAAAGAATTTTGGGGGCGGTGGGAAGACCGCCCCCCAGAGAACGGGTTTAGTTTGCGGCAGCAGCTTCGGCTGAGCCCATCTGGCCTTCGTCGGCGCTGGGGCCATAGAGCGCGGGCACCGGAATATTCAGCAGGCGGAAGTAGACGGTGAGCTGGGCGCGATGATGGATTAGATGGTTCATCACCATGCCGCGGAGAACGGCGACCTTGGGCAAGGTGAAGATCGTCTTTCCACCAGCGAGAAGAGTCCAAGGTTTCATCATGTCCTGATCGCTGGCAGAAGCGAGGGCGGCGCGCCCCTCGGCGCATTGTTTATCGAAGACAGCGAGAAGCTCTTTGCGAGAATCCGTTTTGGGAGGCACGTAAGCAGGACCGCCCACCGGGGCATAATCGAGCTGCTCCGTATTGAGGGTGACGGTGGCCCACCCGGGCATGGTCGCGATGTGGCCGGCGAGCCAGCCGAGGGTGCCGGACTTATCGTGGGGCTTCCAATTCCATCTGTCGTCAGGGACGCGCTCGAGGGTTTTGCGCGTGTTCTGCATTTCCTGGTCGTATTCACCGAGCATCATTTGGCCGATAGTCATGACTGCTGCTCCTTTCGATGCGGATGGCTGCTAAGGCTTCCTCTATCTCTGTGACCGCAGAGCGGTCAACGGAAAACCGCGGGGAAACGGCGCGACAAACAGTAGCATCAAGGCGAACAAAAAGCAAATACTCTTTGCAACCCCAAAACCCCTATCCCCTTGCCTGTGGCGGCCCATGGCGGGACAATCCCGGCATGGCACACGAATTCACGACCTCGTATTTGAAGGATGCACTCGACCTGTTCCGCTATTACAAGCGGCTGGGCGAGCGGGCGATGGAGCAGTGCCCGGAGGAAGGGCTGTTTGCCGCGCTGGACGCGGAGTCCAATTCCATCGCCATCACGGTGAAGCACCTGGCGGGGAACATGCGCTCGCGGTGGACGGATTTTCTGACCACCGACGGCGAGAAGCCCGACCGCAACCGGGACACGGAGTTTGAAGCGCCGCCGAAGACGCGCGCGGAGCTGCTGGCGCTGTGGGAGGCGGGTTGGAAGCAAGTGTTTGCGGCGCTGGAGCCGCTGACGGATGCCGATCTGACGCGGCGGGTGCTGATCCGCACCGAGCCGCATTCCGTGCTGCAGGCGGTCCAGCGGCAAATCGCGCATTACGCGTACCACGTGGGACAGATCGTGTACCTGGGGAAGCACTTCGCGGGCGGGGGCTGGACGGCACTGACCGTGCCGCGCAGGAAATCGGCGGAGTTCAACGCGAACGTCGCCTCCGGGAAGACTTCGCAGCGCTAAGGAGCCGCCGTGATAGCTGAATTGCCGTTGTTTCCTACGCGTGCTAGGCTCTTGGCTATCGAGGAGCCGATCGAGGGCATATGGCGACGAATCAGCAGAGCGAACTCGTTTTCGAAATCACGCAGGACAGCGACGGCGGCTTTACGGCGGAATGTCTCACCGAAGCCATCATCACACAAGGAGACACCTGGAACGAACTGCGCGCCAACGTGAAGGAAGCAGTTCAGGCCTATTTTTTTGACCGGCCTGCTCCTCAAACGATCCGGCTGCATCTTGTGCGCGACGAAGTGCTCGCCATCGGATGAAACTCCCTCCTAGAAACGGACCAGCCCACCGCTCAGCGCATTGCAATCCCCGCGCACCAGGCACTCCGAATTGGAACACTCCATGCCATTCTCAAATCAGTTGCCACTCATAAAGGCGTTTCCCGCGAAGCCCTCCTCGAATCGATCTCCTGAAACACACTCTCCCGCTTTCCCAATGGTGTGAAGTCCGGTACGCTCTCTATTGATGGCAACACTCTTTGATCTGGGACCACAGGACGATCCGCTGGCCGGGCTGAATGAGGCGCAGCAGCGCGCAGTAACGCACAGCGAGGGGCCGCTGCTGGTGATCGCCGGTGCGGGCACGGGCAAGACCAAGGTCATCACCGAGCGGATCCGGCATCTGCTGGCCTCCAATCCCGAGCTGGGCGGGGAAAACATACTGGGGCTGACGTTCACGGACAAGGCCGCGGCAGAGATGAAGCACCGCGTGGTGGCCGCGGCGGGAGAGCGCGCCGAGAGCGTGACGCTGGCGACGTTCCATTCCTTCTGCAAAGAGCTGCTGGCGGAGCTGGAGCCGGAACGCGTGCTGCTGGACCAGGTGGACCACTGGATCCTGCTGCGGCGAAACCTGGCGCGGCTGCGGCTGGAGAAATTCCGGCGGCTGGCGGATCCCGGTCAATTTTTGAGCGACTTCGTGGAATTCTTCTCGCGCTGCCAGGACGAGCTAGTGAGCAGCGCGGAGTACCAGCGCTACGCCGACGCGCTGGCCGCGCAACTGGAAGCCGAGCGGGCCACGCTGGACGAGGAGACCTGCAAGGAGCGGGGCGAGCAGGCGGCGCTGCAACAGGAGATCGCGCGCGCCTACCGCACCAGCGAGGAGCTGCTGCGGGAAAAGAACCGGCTGACGTTCGGGGCGCTGCTGGCGGAGACGGCGACGCGGCTGCGCAGCGATGCGGCGCTGCGCGCGCGGCTGCAGCAGCGCTACCAGCACATCCTGGTGGACGAATTCCAGGACACCAACATCGCGCAGCTGGAGCTGCTCTATCTGCTGGCGGCGGAACCGCGCAATATCCTGGTGGTGGGCGACAACGACCAGGCCATCTACCGCTTTCGCGGGGCGTCGTTCGGAAGCTTCACGATTTTTCTGGAGCGCTTTGCGGGGTGGCGGCGCGGAGCGGATTCCGGGCCGTGGCGGGTAACGCTGACGGAAAACTACCGGTCGATGGCCAAGATTCTGCGGGTGGCGACGCAGGTGATCACGCAGAACGAGGTGAGCGAGGATTTTCCGAAGAAGGTGCTGAGCACGGCGCGGGGCGAGGGCGAGAAGATCCGCATCGTGGAGCTGGGGACGGCCGCGGACGAAGCACGCTGGGTGCGCGGGGAGCTGCAGCGGCTGCACGGCGCGGGGCACCGCTGGCGGGAGTTCGCGATTCTCTACCGGCAGCATGCGCACCGCGACGCGCTGGTGGCCGAACTGCGGCGCGCGGGAATTCCGTTTTTCATCGCCAAGCTGTCGATCCTGAAGCACGGGCTGGTGCGCGACGTCCTGGCCTACCTGCGGCTGGTGGCGCGGCCCTACGACGACATTTCCTGCGCGCGGGTGCTGGCCGCGCCCGCGTGGGGTCTGGACGCCACGGGGCTGATGCGGCTGACGGAACGCGCGGCGAAGAAGCGCGGCACGCCGCTCTACGACGTGCTGCAGGCGCCGCAGGCGGAGCTGACATTCGGCGCGGCGCAGCCGGACACGAGCGGGCTGCTGGAGTTTCTCTCGGCGCAGCGCAAGACGATGCGGCGGAAGACGGCCCGGGAGATCCTGGGCGAGCTGCTGGACTGGCTGGAGCTGGCGGAGCGCGTTCCGGAAGAGGACCGGCGGTACGTGGAGCAGATGGTGAGCTTCCTGAAGGAGTGGGAGCCGAAGAGCGAGACGCGTTCGCTGCCGGAATTTCTGGAATATCTGGACTTCTACGAGCAGGCCGGCGGGACGATCAGCCTGGCGGAAGAAGGGCCGCGGGACGCGGTGCGGCTGATGACCGTGCACGGGGCCAAGGGGCTGGAGTTTCCGCACGTGTTCATTCTGCGGATGAACGCGGGGGCGTTTCCGGTGCGGCCGCGCTCGCACGTGTTTGAGTTTCCGGAAGCGCTCATCAAAGAGGAGCGGCCGCAGGGCGATTTCCACATCCAGGAGGAGCGGCGGCTATTCTATGTGGCGCTGACGCGGGCACGGGACCGGCTGACGCTGACGACGCTGACGGACAAGAAGTCCAAGCGCTCGCCGTTTCTCGATGATTTCCTGATGGAGGCGCCGATCAAGAAGCGGGACGTGACGCAGAGCGCGCCGAATGTGCCGCCGGCGGCGGAAGCAGAGGCTGCATCCGCGGAGGCCGCGGGCCCGGGTTCGCTCTTCCCTGCTTCGGGAGCGCCGCCGCGGTTATTTTCGCGGATCGGGACGTGGGCGGAAAGTTTTCATCCGCCGGCGCCGATGCCGCTGCAACTGAGCGCCTCGGCGATCGATTCCTACCGCTCCTGCCCGCAGCGCTATCTCTTTTCGAAATTCTGGCAGCTGCCGGAAGGGCCGCGGGCGGCGATGAGCTTCGGCAGCGTGATGCACACGACGATCAAGCGTTTCGTGGGGGAACTGCGCAAGGGCAACCGCCTGCCGTTCGAAGAGGTGGCGCACATTTTCGAAACCGAGTGGACCTCGGCGGGCTTCGAGGACGACTACCAGGAAGGCGAATACAAGAAGGATGGCCTCGAGCAGCTGCGGGTGTTTCACGCGGCGCTGTTGGCGGAGCCGCCGCAGGTGCTGGAACAGGAAAAGAGCTTCGAGCTGCCGCTGGACAACAACATCGTGATCACGGGGCGAATCGACCAGATCAATTCCTTGGGCGGGCGGGACGTGGAGATCGTGGATTACAAGACGGGCAAGCCGAAACCGGACGCCGCAGCGCGCAAGGACCTGCAGTTGAGCATCTATGCGCTGGCGGCGCGGGAGATTCTGGAGCTGAACCCGGTGGACCTGACGTTTCATTACCTGCTGACGAACGAAAAGCAGGTGACCTCGCGGGACGCGAAGCAACTGGACGAGGCGGTGCGCATCGTCCAAGAAGTCGCGGCGGATATCCGCGCGGGGGAGTTTCCGGCGAAGCTGGGGTTCCAGTGCCGGAGCTGCGCGTACCGGACGATCTGTCCGGCGCAGGAGGAAAGCCAAAAAGTCCAGGAGTTGCAAAAAAGGCCATAGCGGTGAGGCGGCAAAGATGGATCGGGAATGCTTCGTCAAGCTCGTGGAGGAAGTACTGGAGGCACTTCCGGCGGAGTTTCGTAAACGGATACATAACCTCGCTGTTCTAGTCGAAAACCGACCACCCAAACGATCATCGAGAAAAACACGCGGGAGTGCTCAGAAGGCTGGCTTCGAGAAGACTGCTCGTGTGGTCTTAGGAATCTATCAAGGCGTCCCAGCTACCAAGAGGAGTGTGTTTGACCCATCCGCTGGGCCAGACCGCATCGTCCTCTACCAGAAGAACATCGAGGAGGTCTGCTCCAATGAAGCCGAAATCCGTCACGAGGTCAGGCAGACAGTCCTCCACGAACTGGGGCATTATTTCGGGATGGACGAGGCCCAACTGAAGGATGTCTAGGCATTGCTAGCGGGAGAGATTTTTCTGCGCCCCGGGCGCCTCGAAATGCCGGGGTTGAGTTTTTCCGCAGCCGGCGAAAAGGAAAAGGGCGCTGACGGTGCGGCTGCCAGCGCCCTGAGGATCCCGAGAACGATACTTACTTGCCCTTTTTCTTGGGCTGTTTCTTTGCTTCCCTCTTGGGTTTGTTCTTCATCGTGAACCTCCTTCCAGATGCATGCGGCGATCCGCGGGCGAACGCGGCGCGCGCCCCGCAGTTGCGATGCGGGCATCGTCCTGCCGCGTCCAGGATATTACTGCAGAAGGGCCCGGCACGCTATGGCAAACCGACAAAATAACCGTCGCGAGCGAGAATGGAGAGGCCGGGGCGCTTCACGCGGATTTCGATGGAGTGGTAGTCGAGGGAGCGGTCGGTGCCGCGAGGGGTGTAGGCGAGGGTGTACTGGTTGCGGGCCTCTTCGGAAACGGCGGAGTACAGGCGCTCCATCTCCTCGCGCTGCGCCGCGTAGAAAACGTCGCCGCCGGTGGCATGGGCGAATTTCGAAAGCGTGGTAAGGCGGCGGTTGAAGAAAGCGTTGCCGACGCCAACGCCATAGACGGAGATGCCCGCGGTGAGCAGGGAGCGCACCGTGTCGTCGAAGCTCATGGAGTTGTGCTTGGAATTGACGCCGTCGGAGATGAGGAAGATGAGCTTGCGGCGGTCGCGGCCGCGGTCCTTGAGCAACTGGGCGGCGGCATAGACGGCGTCGTCCACGGCCTTGGTGGGCTGGCCCTTGAGGATCCTGGCCGAAGGCGGAATCTGCGAAGCGCCGGGCGCGGGGATACCGTTGATCTTGGGGCCGGAACCGAGAGGCCCGCCGGCGGGAGCGGGAGCAGGGGAGCTTCTGACGGTGACGCGCTGGAGCTGGGTGAGGAGGACGTCGGGATCCGAGGTGAAGCCCTTGCCCGGGTAGAAAAACTGGTCGAAGCGGGCGACGCAGACCTCGTCATTGCGGCTGAAGCCCGCGGCCAGCGTGGGGAGCGTGGCGGCGACCTGTTCGGCGACGCGGTTCTCGAGGTCGTTGTCAATCAGGATGACGACAGAGAGCGGGAAGGGGTCGCTTGAGAAGACGTCAATGTGCTGTTCGACGTCGTCCTCCAAGACCCGAAATTCGTCGCGGGTCAAATCGGGGACGATACGGCCTGCGGCGTCCTTGACGATGACCGGGACGACGACGAGGCTGGTAGTAACGCGGATGCGCGTCTGCACATCCTCCTGCTGCGGGGGAGGCGGGCTCGCCGGGGCGGGGCGCGGCGGGGAAGTCTGGGTCTGGGCCGCCAGGAAAGGTCCCGGGAGCAGGAGCAGAATGCACAACAGGAAGGCGAGGCTGCAGACGGCGGTGCGAGTTTTGCGTGTACAATTCATGGTTGTGAGGTCCGACGTTCCGCGCGATCCGGGTGACGCATCTTCCCGGGCACGAGCTGCATCCTAAGATGCCGGGGACGGTGGATGGCGATGTCTCCGGAGAAACGCTCCCTTTCGAGGCGATTATACAATGCACAGGGCAAAGAACTGGATGTGGATCGCGATGCTGTCTCTCGGGGGAGGACTGCTGGCCTGGACCGCGGGGGCGCAGGAGCCCATCGCGCAGGCGCCGGTGATCCGCACACAGGTGAACCTGGTCAACGTGTTTGCGACGGTGCGGGACAAGAACAAGCGCATCGTGACGGACCTGAAACAGGACAATTTCCGGGTCTTCGAGGACAACAAGGAAGAGAAGATCGCGTTCTTCTCCCGGGAAACGGCGTTGCCGGTGACCCTGGGGCTGCTGATCGACACCAGCGGCAGCGAAAGCAACCGGCTGGGCGCGGAGCAGGAAGCGGCGTCGCGATTTTTGAACCGGGTGCTGCGCAAGGGCGACCTGGCCATGGAGATCAGCTTTGACACGGACGTGGACCTGCTCTCGGACTTTACCGACGACCGCGGGCAACTGGAGCGCGGGATCCAGCGGGCCCGGATCAACGCGCCGAGCGGCGGGGGCATCAACCCCGGGCCGATCCCGCAAAGCCAGACCGGGGGTACGCATTTCTATGACGCGGTGTACCTGGCATGCACGGACAAGCTGGCCACGGAAGCGGGGCGCAAGGCGCTGGTGATCATCACCGACGCGTTCGACGAGGGGAGCAAGCTGCGCGTGGAGGAAGCCATCGAAGCGGCGCAGCGCACGGATACGGTCATCCACATTCTGCTGGTGCACGATCCGGGTTATCCGACCGGCGCGGGAATCGCGAAGAAGATCACGGAAGAGACGGGCGGACGGCTGATCGACGTGTACAGCGAGAAGCGGCTGGAAGAGGCGTTCGATCAGATTTCGGAAGAATTGCGCAGCCAGTACACGCTGGGCTACTACCCGAGCAACACCAACCATGACGGGAAGTACCGCAAGATCAAGATCGAGATGAGCAGCAAAGACCTGAAGGTGCTGGCGCGCAAGGGATATTACGCGCCGAAGAGCTAGGAGCGGCACCGCAAACTGCGCCCCTACCTAGGCTGATATTGCAGCAACGGGATGAATTGCGGCTGATGCCGCAGAGAGCGAAACCACGAGTTGCCGCCCTCCCCGCGGCGCCGAGTTAATTTGCGGGCGGCGGCACAAAACCTTCCTGAAGCGCGCGGCCGCGGATTTCCCAAAAAACAAGCGAATGGTCCGGCGATCCCGGCGAAACAAGCCTGCCGCTATTTTGCGGCGGGCCTGCCGGGAGTGGTGTCGATCACGCGGGCGTAGTAGCCGCGGCGAGCGCGGACCTGTAGGCCCTTGCGGTCCACCACCTCGATTTTGATCTTGTGATACTTGCCGTTGGCCACGTAGTTGGTGGGGTTGTAGGCGAGCGAATACTGGTTGCGGAGCTCGTCGCCGATATCCTGGAAGGACTGGTCGAGATCGTCGACGTGATAGGGGAAGAAGGCGCGGCCGCCGGTCTCTTCGGCGATATCCTCGAGGATTTTGTCGCCGTCGGTCTTGGCAAACTTGCGATCGCCGGTCTTGGAGGGGTCGGTCTGGCTGAGGGAGACCCACTGCGTGCTGGTGCTGATGGTATAGATGACCACGCTGGTGCGCTGGGCCATTTCGATGGCTTCGGCGCGGGTATGTTCGGAGAGATTGTCCTCGCCGTCGCTGATGAGGATCATGACGCGGCGGACGACGTCGGGCTGGTCGCCGGGGGGGCGCGGGGGGTGGCTGAGTTCGTTGCTGCAGGCTGCGTAGATGGCGTCGTAGACGGCGGTGCCGCCACCGGCCTTCATCTTCATGATTTCGTCGCGCAGCCGCCCGGCGTCCTCGGTGAAGCCCTGCAGGACGTAGGGGCGGTCGTCGAAGGTCATGACGAAGGACTGGTCCTTGCCGCGGCGCAGGACGTTGTAGAGGAAGCCGACGGCGGCGTCCTTTTCAAACTGGATGCGCTCGCGGATGCTGTTGGAGGTGTCGAGCAGCATGCCGATGCGCAGTGGCAGATCGGTCTGGCGGCTGAAGTAGCGGATGTCCTGGGGCTTGCCGTCGTCGAAAACGCGGAAGCTGTCCTTGTCGAGGTCGGCGACGAGCTTGTTGCGGCGGTTGAGGACCGTAAAGAGGACGTCGACGAGGTTGATCTCGCGAGTGATGGCCTGGGCGGAGCGCTGCGGCGCGGGCTCCTGCGGCGGAGGAGGCGGCGGAGTCGGCTGCTGGGCGGAAGTGCCCGCCGCAGTGAGGAGAGCCGCGAGGAGAAGCAGGGGAAGGGCTTTGCGTCGCATCATGTTCCTGTGCACCTGAAAAGTATAGAGACGCGGCGGACGAAGCGTCAATGCGCGGCGTCCAGTTGTGCGTCCAGCCGCCGCGGGTCTTCGCCGGCGGCCGCGGCGAGCTGCCGCAGATAGCCGCGCAGCGCTTCCGGCAGCGGGGCGCGCACGTCGAGGGTCTCGCCGGTGCGCGGATGCGCGAAGACCAGGCGCGCGGCGTGCAGGAAATTGCGGCCCAGCGCGGGCAGCTCCGTCTTGCCGACATGCTCGCAGCGCTCCGCGCCGTACAGCGTGTCCCCCACGACGGGATGGCGCAGCGCGGAGAAGTGTACCCGAATCTGATGCGTTCTGCCCGTGTGCAGTTGCACTTCGACTAGAGTGCAGCCGCCGACGCGGGCCAGGACGCGCCAGTCGGTGCGGGCCTCGCGGGAGCGGCCGGCGGTCTTCTTGCGGGCGCTCATGCGCGTGCGCTGGCGGAGGTCGCGGCCGATGGCCATCTCGATGCGGCCGTGCTCCTGGGAGAGCTGGCCCTCGACGAGGGCCACGTAGGTCTTGGAGATTTCGCGGCGCTGGAAGATGTCGCTGAGGCGGGCGTGGGCGAAATCGTTTTTGGCGACAATGATGGCGCCGGAGGTGTCCTTGTCGAGACGATGGACGATGCCCGGGCGAAGGATGCCGCCGCCCTTGGAGAGGGCCTGGCCGCGGCCGAGGAGGGCGTTGACGAGGGTGCCGCTGGGGTGGCCGGCGCCGGCGTGCACGATCATGCCCGCGGGCTTGTTGACCACGAGCAGATCGTCGTCTTCGTAAAGGATTTCGAGGGGGATGGATTCTGGCGCGGCGTGCGGGACGGGGCGGGGCTGTGGTTCGATCTCCACGCGCTCGGCGCCGCGCAGGCGCAGAGCGCCTTTGGCGGGAGCGCCGTTGACACGGACCAGGCCGGCTTCAATCAGCTCCTGGATGCGGGTGCGGCTGAGCTCTGGGATGCGGGCGGCAAGGTAGCGGTCGAGGCGGAGGCCCGCGTCTTCGGAGGCGACGAGGAATTGCTTTTTCATCCGGGATGTTTCCGCGCGGTTTCCGGTGCGGGGCGTCTGCCGCCGAAGAAGGCGTCGAGGAGGACCAGGGCGGCGCCGATGGTGATGGCGGAATCGGCGACGTTGAAGGCGGGCCAGTGATAGGTGCCCAGCCAGACTTCGAGGAAGTCGGTGACCGCGCCATGGACAATGCGGTCGGTGAGGTTGCCGGTGGCGCCGCCGAGGAGCAATGCCAGGCCCGCGGCGGAGAGGCGGCCGCTGCTGCGGTCGGCGACGAGAAACCAGGCGAGCGCGCCAATGACCACGAGGGAGCCGGCGATGAGGGCGACGCGCAGCCAGGGCGAGGCGGTGCCGGAGAACATGCCGAAGGCGATGCCGGGATTGCGGCTGTGCACGAGATAGACAAAGTGGGGGAAAAGCTCGTGGCGGTAGCCTTCGGGCGTCTGGGTCTCGAACCAGGCCTTGGTGGCGCGGTCGGCGAGAACCACCGCGAGGGTGAGCCAGAGCCAGCGGAGGCGGGAAGTAAACGTCATGAGATTCTCGGGGAAGAGAAAAGCAGATTCCTCGCTTCGCTCGGAATGACACTGAGGCGATGGAGGGTCAATTCAGTCATGGGCGATGGGCCGTGGCACTCCAATGATGGTGCGTTGTAGCGCAAGTCAGTATGTCAGGTTACCGCTACGCTTGCGGGTCCCTGTCCCTCGATTTCGGCGAGGGCTTCGGTGCAGCGCTCGCAGACGGCCGGGTAGCGGGCGTTCTCGCCCACGTGCGTTGAGTAGTTCCAGCAGCGCTCGCATTTTTTGCCGTCGGCGCGCTCGATCTTGATGGCCAGGGCAGGGAGCAGTTCGCTCGCGGCCGCGCCCTCGGGCGCGGCGGCGGCGACCACGGCCTGGGAGACGATGAACAGCGCCGGGAGCTCCGCGTGCTTTTCCTCGAGCAACTTTTGCAGCGCGGCGGCTTCGCCTGCGGCGTGCAGGATCACTTTGGCTTCCAGCGACCCGCCGATCTGCTTGGCGGCGCGGGCCTGTTCGAGGGCGACGAGCACCGCGGCGCGGGCGCGCGCGAGTTGCGCCCACTTCTCGGCGGCTTCCTTGCTGATGCCGGAGGCCAGCGCGGCCGCTTCCGGGAAGAGGGCGATGTGCACGCTCGAGGGTTCGCCGGGCTGCTTGGGCAGATATTGCCAGATCTCCTCAGCAGTGAAGACGAGGATGGGGGTGAGCAGGCGCGTGAGGGCGCTGGCGATCTTGTAGATGGCGGTCTGCGCGGAACGCCGCGAAGCGCTCCGGGGGGCCTTGGTGTACAGGCGGTCCTTGAGGACGTCGAAATAGAAGGCGCTGAGGTCCACGACGCAGTAGTCGTGGATGGCGTGATAGACGCGGTGGAATTCGTAGGCGTCGTACCACTCGCGGCACTTCTGGACCAGCTCGGCGGTGCGCTCGAGCATCCAGCGGTCGATCTCCTCGAGCTGCTCGTTGGGGAGAGCATCGCGCGAGGGATCGAAGCCTCCGAGATTGCCGAGAGCGAAGCGGAAGGTGTTGCGGATCTTGCGGTAGGCCTCGGAGAGCTGGGTCATGACGCGGTCGGACATCTTCACGTCGGACTGGTATTCCTGGGAGGCGACCCACAGGCGCAGCAGGTCGGCGCCCCACTTCTCGCAGATCTCGCTGGGGAGGACGACATTGCCGAGGGATTTGGACATGGGGCGGCCGTGCTCGTCGAGGGTCCAGCCGTGGGTGACCACCTGGCGGTAGGGCGAATGGTGCTTGACGCCGACGCCGATGAGCAGCGAGCTGTGGAACCAGCCGCGATACTGGTCGGGGCCTTCGAGATAGACGTCGGCGGGCCATTCGCCCTTGCCGGTAAGCACGGCGAGGTGCGAGGAGCCGGAATCGAACCACACGTCGAGGATGTCGTTCTCTTTTTTCCATTGGGCGGCGCCGCAGGAACATGTGGTTCCGGCGGGGAGCAGCTCTTCCGGCGAGTGGCGGTACCAGGCGTCGGCGCCCTCTTTTTCGAACCACTTTACGACGTTGCGCAGGGCGGCAAAATCCGCGAGCTGCTTGCCGCAGGCTGCGCAGAAGAAAACGATGATGGGCACGCCCCAGAAACGCTGGCGGGAGACGCACCAGTCGGGGCGCTCGGCGATCATCTCGTGGATGCGCTCTTCGCCCCAGGAGGGGATCCACTTGACGCGATGGATCTCTTCGAGGGCTTCCTGGCGCAAGGTTTTGGAAGAGCCGTGCGCGGCCTGGTCCATCTTGATGAACCACTGCTCGGTGGCGCGGAAGATGACGGGATTGTGGCAGCGCCAGCAGTGCGGGTAGCTGTGCTTGTACTCGGCATGGCCGAGCAGCGCGCCGCGCGCGCCGAGAAGCTTGACGATAACGGGGTTGGCGGCGAAGACATCCTTGCCCTTGTACTCGGGGAGGCCTTCGAGGAAGACGCCCTGGTCGTCGAGCGGGGCGTGAGTCTCCAGGCCGTAGCGCTGGCCGGTGAAGAAGTCGTCGGCGCCGTGGCCCGGCGCGGTGTGCACGATGCCGCTGCCCTGATCGAGGGTGACGTAGTCGGCGAGAACGCCGGGAACCTCGAGGGGGAGGAAGGGATGCTGAAAATGCACGCCTTCGAGGTCGCGGCCCTTGTAAGTGGCGCGAACCCTGGCTTCCCGAATGCCGCATTCGATCTGAAAAGCGGCAACGCGCTCGGCGGCGAGGAGGAAGACGCCGCGCTCGGTCTCGACGATGGCGTATTCAAAATCGGGATGAAAGGCCAGACCGCGGTTGTGGGGCAGCGTCCAGGGGGTAGTGGTCCAGATGATGGCGCTGACTTCCTTGCCGATGGCTTCGGTGCCGCCCTTGCGGCCGTCGACGACAGCGAATTTCACCCACACGGAGGGGCTGACGTGATCTTCGTATTCGACTTCGGCTTCGGCGAGCGCCGTGCGGTCGTGGATGCACCAGTAAACGGGTTTGCGGCCGCGATAGACGTAGCCCTTTTCGATGAAGTCGAGGAAGGCCCCGGCGATGGTGGCCTCGTACTGATTGCTCATGGTCAAGTAGGGTTCTTCCCAGCGTCCGAAGACGCCGAGGCGCTTGAAGTCGCGGCGGTGCTGATCGACGTAGCGCGTGGCGTATTCCCGGCAGAGGCGCCGGAATTCCGCCGGAGCAACCTTTCCTTTGCCCCCGAGCTCCTTTTCCACCTGGGTCTCGATGGGCAGGCCGTGGCAATCCCAGCCGGGGATGTAGGGGGCCTGGAAGCCGGCCATGTTCTTGGACTTGACGATCATGTCCTTGAGGATCTTGTTCAGACCGGTGCCGAGATGAATGGTGCCGGTGGGATAAGGGGGGCCGTCGTGCAGGACGAAGAGGGGGCGGTCCTTGCGGGCGGCAAGGATCTGCTCGTAGAGATGGACCTGCTGCCAGGCGGCCAGCTGCCTGGGTTCGTTGAGGGGCAGGCCGGCCTTCATGGGGAAGTCGGTCCTGGGCAGGTTGATCGTCTTTTTCAGTTCGAGCGGGTCGGCCATCGGCGTCAGTGTTTTCTCAGTCCCTTCGTCACCCGTACCCAGGTCCAGTGATACGGTGGGCACATCGGTCAGCAGTGTAAATGCGTATGTTACAATGATCTTTGGCTGGTGTCAGCCGATTCGCTCGTGCAACCCAGCACGGCTGGGGCGAATCGAAAGAAATTACAAGCACTCGAATGGGGCTTGGCGCGTCTAACTGAGGGAGAACGGTGCCGGAATCTTTTACCAATCTGTTGCCGCCGGATCTAAAGAGGCCGAAAGTGTCCTCGCCGGGCGCGTCGAACGCGACGAATGGTCCCGTGCCGGCGTCGGCGGTGCCTCGGTTCGGACCGCCCGCCCATCTGATCCTCGACAACTTCTGGTCCAATTTCCGCGATTTCCTGCTGGAGCGTCCGGCGAAGCTAGGGCCGGCGCGCGCGGGCACACCCTTCCGGCAGATGAGCTTCGGTGGCGGGGTCTTCGAGAATCTCAAGGATTTTCTGAGCAGCAAGCCGGCGCTGCCGCGGACGGCGGGCACGAGCCGGCTGGAAGTGAACTGGGGCTCGGGTTTCGGCAGCTTCGGACAGCGGGTGAAGGAAGCGTTCTTCCCGCCGCAGTTGCCGCCGCTGAAGGTGACCAGCCAGCCGGTCAAGGTCAAGGACATCTGGTCAAAGGACGAGAATTTCGGGCGCACCCAGGCGATTTCCATCGGGCTGCACGTCGCGGTGATCCTGCTGCTGCTGGTGCCGATCGTCGGCAACATGATGCCGGAAACCACGCAGGCCAACACGAAATTTGATGTCACGCCGCTGGACATCTCTCCCTACATTTCGAAGCTGCCCGCGGGCGCAAACAAGGCCGGCGGTGGCGGTGGCGGAGGCGACCGCTCGCACCTGCCGCCGACGAAGGGCAAGGCGCCGCGCTTTGCCATGACGCAGTTCACGCCACCCTCGGCGACAATCAAGAACCCGCATCCCAAGCTGCCGATGGACCCTGCGTTGCTGGGACCGCCGGAATTGAAGGTGGCGAATCCGGTGCTCTCGAATTACGGGGATCCGCTGGCGGCCACGGTGAATCTCTCGAATGGGCCGGGCGGGGGCAGCGGTATCGGGACGGGAGAAGGCGGCGGGATCGGCTCGGGTGAAGGCGGGGGGCTGGGCCCCGGCTCGGGCGGCGGCACGGGCGGCGGAGCGTTTCGCGCCGGAGTGAACGGCGTCGGGATTCCCGTGTGCCTGTATTGCCCGGACCCGCAGTATTCGGAAGAGGCGCGCAAGGCCAAGTATATGGGCTCCGTCGTGCTGCAGGTGATCATCACCGCGGACGGCCGGGCCACGAACATCACCGTCGTGAAGGGCCCCGGACTGGGCCTGGAAGAAGAAGCGATCAAGGCCGTGAAGGGCTGGCGCTTCAAGCCGGCCGTGGGACCGAGCGGCAAACCCGTGCCGGTGATCGTACCGATCGAAGTCACCTTCCGGCTCTTCTAACACTCTTCGGATCGAATCTCTCACGCAACCAGTAGTAAGAACTGCGGTTGCCAATCATCGGCCGGTCATCGGACGATCCTCACGCTCAATCCGGAAGTCGTAGCATCCCGCCTCTGTGTCACGAACCTGAATGTAATCCACATCCACACGTGTGAATAGCTCTTCGACAACCCCTTCGAGCCTGCCATCCGTCACGAACTCCCGCGCCAGAAGCCGCCGGCCGCGGCCATAGGCGTTGAGCGTCAGCGGATGCGAGCGCAGGTCCTCCGGAAAGCCGGCATCCTCTGGATAACGGTCGCAGGCTTCGGCATGTATGAAAACAGGCCCCGGCAGGGGAAGACGCTCGATCTCTTCGAAAGGGTCATAGGTAAACAGAATTCGGCGGTCAACACCGACAGTGAATGTGCGCAGGCAATGCCGGCACGGCCCGTGTCCGCTGGCTGTCTCGGTATGCGCTGGGTGCCCATAACCGGGCGAGCGCAGCGTCGTACGCACGGCGTTCACCGTTCTTGTCGGAATGGCCACAACTCGGAATGAACTCATGTTGCACCCCTCGCCTGATCTTGGAACTCTCGGCCGCCGCTCGGCATGGCCGGCCAGGCCAAGCATGAAGCACAGGCGGTATTCGTTCTATCCGGAATCTGCTCCCAAATTCGGAGAGCGCAGCCCGGGAGTCTTCTGCGGTACCATGGTCGGGACCGAAGGGCAGTCGCTGGTCATGGCCTTCCTGCACAAAGCCCGCCGCAACGACTCTTTCTGTGACCGCGAAGCGGTCAACTCTCCCGAAGAAAAGAGCGCCGATTCCGTCTTTCACGTACACGGGATCACCAAGATCTACCGCATGGGCGAAGTGGAAGTGCCGGCGCTGTGCGGCGTGGACCTGGACCTTTATCCCGGGGAGTTCGTGGTGCTGCTGGGGCCGTCGGGGAGCGGGAAATCGACACTGCTGAATATCCTGGGCGGACTGGACGTGCCGAGCAGCGGCGAAGTCTTCTACCGCGACCACAATCTCACCACCGCGGACACCGAGGAGCTGACGCGCTACCGGCGCGAACACGTCGGCTTCGTCTTCCAGTTCTACAACCTGATACCGAGCCTGACGGCGCTGGAGAACACGGCGCTGGTGACGGAGATCGCGGAAAACCCGATGGACCCGGAAGAGTGTCTGCGGATGGTGGGGTTGGGCGACCGGTTGCAGCACTTTCCGGCGCAGCTTTCCGGCGGGGAACAGCAGCGCGTGGCCATTGCGCGGGCAGTGGTGAAGCGGCCGGAGGTACTGCTGTGCGACGAGCCCACCGGGGCGCTGGACTACGCCACGGGCAAGCTGGTGCTGGACGTGCTGGAGCGCGTGAACCGCGAGTTGCACACGATCACCGTGGTGATCACGCACAACGCCGCCATCGCGGCGATGGCCGACCGCGTGATCCGCATCAGCAGCGGGCGCATCGTGGAGATCCGGCGCAACGAGAAGAAGGCTACGCCGGCGGAGCTGGCGTGGTGAGGCGGTCATGACGGCGCTGCAGAAAAAGCTGGTGCGCGACCTGTGGCATCTGCGCAGCCAGGTGCTGACGATCGCCGCGGTGGCGGCGTGCGGCATCGCCACCTACGTGACGATGCGCGGGGCCTACGAATCGCTCACCACGGCGCAGAGCGGCTACTACGCGCGGTATCACTTCGCCGACGTTTTCGTGCAAGTGAAGCGCGCGCCGCGGGCGCTGGCCGCGCGGGTGGCCCAGATCCCCGGAGTGGCCACGGTGGAGACGCGGGTGGTGGAGGAGGTGACGCTGGACGTGCCGGGGCTGGCGGAGCCGGCGCTGGGGCGGCTGGTCTCCATCCCGGAACGGCGCGAGCCGCTGTTGAATGCGCTGTGCCTGCGCGAGGGGCGCTGGATCGAACCGGGCGCGGGCAACGAAGTGCTGGCGAGCGAGGCTTTCGCAAATGCCAACGGGCTGAAGCCCGGCGACACGCTGGGGGCGGTGATCAACGGGCGCTGGGAGCGGCTGTACCTCGCGGGGATCGTGCTGTCGCCGGAATACGTTTACGAGATACGCGGCGCGGAAGTATTCCCGGACAACCGGCGCTTCGGCGTGCTGTGGATGAGCCGGGAGGCGCTGGGGCCGCCGTTCCAGATGGAGGGTGCGTTCAACGACGTGGCGCTGACGCTGGCGCCGGGAGCGAGCGAAGCGGAAGTTTTGACGCGGCTCGATTCCCTGCTCGAGCCCTACGGCGGGCTGGGGGCCTACGGGCGGGCAGACCAGATCTCGCACCGCTTTCTGAGCGACGAACTGGCGCAGGACCGGGTGACGGGGATTTTCGTGCCCACCATTTTCCTGGGGGTGGCGGCGTTTCTGATTCATGTGGTGCTGACGCGGCTGGTGAGCACGCAGCGTAATGCGGTGGGGCTGCTGAAGGCGTTCGGCTATGGCAATGCCGCGATCGGCGTGCATTACCTGCAGTTCGCGCTGGCGGCCGTGCTGGTGGGAACAGCGGGAGGCGTGCCTCTGGGCATCTGGCTGGGACGCGGGCTGGCGCGGCTATATGCCGGCTATTTCCGTTTTCCAGAGCTGCACTTCGTGGCCGGGGGCGGGCTGCTGCTGATGGCCATTGCGCTGAGCAGCGCTGCGGCGGCGCTGGGCGCGCTGACGGCGGTGCGCGCCGCGGCGGCCCTGCCCCCGGCGGAAGCGATGCGCCCGGAATCGCCTCCGGAGTTCCGCGCGGGGCTGGCGGAGCGCCTGGGGCTGCAGGAATATTTCACGATCTACACGCGGATGATCCTACGCAACCTGGAGCGGCGGCCGTGGAAGGCGGGGCTGACGGTGCTGGGAATGTCGCTGGCGGTAGCCATCCTGATCGTGGGGTTCTATTTTTACGACGCGATTGATTATCTGGTGCGCGTGGAATTTCAGACGGCGCAGCGGGACGACGTCACGCTGACGTTTGCCACCGAGCAGGGAGCCACGGCGCGGCACGATATCGAGCACCTGCCCGGGGTGCTGCGCAGCGAACCTTTCCGCATGGTACCGGCGCGGCTGCGCCACGAGCACCGCACGCGGCGCGTGGGAATCCTGGGCCTGGACCCCGGCGGGGAGCTGCGGCGGCTGGTGAACCGGCGGCTGGAAACCGTGCAGCTGCCTCCGGAAGGCGTGGTGCTCTCGGCGAAGCTGGCGGAAATTCTCGGGGTGCGGCCGGGGGATGAGCTGACCATCGAAGTGCTGGAAGGCAAGCGGCCGGTGCGCAGCGTGCGCGTGGCCGGAACCGTGGACGAACTGATCGGAGTCTCCGCGTATATGGACAAGCGCGCGCTGAACCGCATGCTGCGCGAGGGGGATACGCTTTCCGGAGCCTACCTGGCGGTGGACGCGCGTGCCGCGCCGCGGCTGTACGCGCTGCTGAAGCAGACGCCGGCGGTGAGCGGGGTGGCGGTGCGGGAAGCAATGCTGCAAAGCTTTTACGCGACCATCGCCGAGAGCCTGCGTATCTCCACGGGCGCACTGGTATTGTTTGCATCGGTAATTGCGGTGGGCATGGTCTACAATGGCGCGCGGATAGCGCTCTCCGAACGCGGGCAGGAACTGGGGTCGCTGCGCGTGCTGGGGTTCACGCAGCGGGAGATCGGCTGGATGCTGCTGGGCGAGCAGGGCCTTCTGGCGCTGCTGGCGGTGCCGGCGGGGTTTTTGTTTGGCTATGGGTTCTGCGCGCTGCTGACGGCGGCGATGCAGACGGAGCTGTACCGGATGCCGCTGGTAATCAGCGGGCGGACCTACGCGGTGTCGTTTTTCGTGGTGGCGGCGGCCTCGGCGCTGACCGGGCTGCTGATCTTCCGGCGGCTGCGGCGCATGGACCTGATCGCGGTGCTGAAGACGAGGGAATAGCGTGCCCTTTCCCAAGAAACGGCGGAAATCGTATGCGTGGCTGGTCGCGCCGGCGCTGGCGGCGCTCCTGGTTTACGCGCTGTGGCCCGCGGCGGTGCCCGTGGAAACGGCGCGGGCGGAGCGCGGAGCGCTGCGGGTGACCGTGGATGAAGAGGGTGAGACGCGCGCGCAAGATCGCTTCGTGGTGGCCGCGCCGGTTCCGGGGCGGCTGCTGCGCATCCAGCTGGAAGAAGGCGACGCGGTAAAGCAAGACCAGGTGGTGGCGACGATCGAGCCTTCGCCGCTCAGCCAGCGCGAGCGGGAAGAAGTGCTGGCACGGGTGGCGGCCGCGGAGGCAGCGCAGCGACAGGCGGAAGCGCGGCTGGCGCACGCCCGCGCCGATTACGATATGGCGCAGACGGAACGGCAGCGCGGCGAACAACTGGCGCGCAACGGCGTGATCTCCAAGCAGGCGCTGGATCAGGTGCGCACCGCAGAGCGTTCCACGGCCGAAGAGCTGAAGGCGGCGCAATATGCCGTGCAGGTGGCGGCGGCGGAAATCAAAGTGGCGCGCGCCGGGCTGGTGGGGCTGGAAACGCAGGGCGACAGGCGGAAACCGGTCGCGGTGCGCTCGCCGGTGGCCGGGCGAGTGCTGCATATCACGGAAGAGAGCGAGCGCGTGGTGGGCGCGGGAATGCCGCTGCTGGTGCTGGGGGATCCAAAGAAGATCGAGGTGGTGGTGGACGTGCTCTCCACGGATGCGGTGAAAATCGCGCCGGGTGCGGAGATGCTGCTGGAAGGTTGGGGCGGGGAGCACCCTCTGCGCGCGAAAGTGCGCCTGGTGGAGCCGGCGGGGTTCACGAAGATCTCGGCGCTGGGGGTGGAGGAGAAGCGGGTGCACGTGATCGGCGATTTCGTGGAAGCCCCGGGACCGCTGGGTGACGCGTACCGGGTGGAAGCGCGGATTGTGGTGTGGGCGGGCGAAGGCGTGTTGAAGGTTCCAGCGAGCGCCGTGTTCCGGAAGGGCGAGACATGGAGCGCGTTCACGGTCGAAAGCGGGCGGGCGCGGCTGCGCAGGATCGAGATCGGACACCGCAGCGAGACGGAAGTGGAAGTGTTGCTCGGGATCGAAGACGGCGCGGAGATCATCGCGCATCCGCCGAACCAGGTGCGCGACGGCGTGCGCGTGCGAGCGCTGAGTTCCCTGCCCCGTGGAAATCGCTGAGTGGCCGCGGGGGAAGAAGAAAGACGGGCGCGGCGGTCCTTCGGCGGGCTCAGGGCAGGCGCCACGCTCCGACGAACCAGGAGCGGGCGGCGGGATCAAGAAACAGCGGGCGCAAGAGTCCTACTGCTGTGTGCCCGGCATCTGCTAGGATGAGCTCGATGCGTATTCCAATGAAGTTCTCTGGGTTTTTTCTGGGGCTGGCGTTGGCCGCGCTGGCGCCAGGAGCGCGGGCGCAGGCGGCGCCAGGCGGCACGGGCGCGCTTGAATTTCAGGCGCGGATCACGCCGACGGGAGCGCGGCCCGAGCCGGTGCGGCAGTTCACGTTTTATCTGCTGCGCAAGAGCTACGCGGAAATCGCGCGGGAGGCCGAGGCGGCCGATCCCTTGCCGACGCGCGAACAGTTTATCGACGGGCTGAAGGTCTCCGCGAAGCTGAAGGAGTGGCTGAAGAAGCACGAGGCCATGGATCTCACCTCCTCCGAGATCGACGACATGCTCACCGCGGATGACATCATTGCCATCCCGGAATTTCTGGAAGCCTACCTGCGCTCCAACAGCGGCGGAGTGACCCAGGGCTTGCCGCGGCCGAAATTCAAGGAAACCGACAAGACCGCGGACCCCGAGCGCTACAAAGTGCTCCACGAGGAGTATCTGGCGGCGCTGCGCAAATTCATTACCACGAACCTGCAGACGCTCGGCGGTATGGAAGCGTATCTCGATGGGGTCAACCCGGCGCAGCAGTGGAACCAGATTCGCAGCGAACACCGCCGCCGGCTCGAGCGCCGGATTCCGGAGCTTGCCCAGACCGGCTATCTGGCGGCCAAGGCCGATACGGATCTCGATGGCCGGGCCGCCCTCAGCGGCCTCCCGGCGGGCGACTACTGGCTGAGCACGCTGGGGCTGGACGCCGCCGCGGGCGACGTGCGCCTGCGCTGGGACGTTGCGGTGCGGGTGAACGCCGGACAGACCACGCACGCCGAACTCAGCAACCTGAATGGCACGGAAGCGCACGCGGCCACGCCGTAATTCCCGGCGCATCCACTCTTCATGGCACTCCTGGCAGCTCTGACCGGCACAGCAGCGATGGCGGGAATCGGCACTCCCTGGCACTGGTTCGCATTCCTGCTCTTCGTACTGCTGGCGGTGGCCCTGGATCTGGGCGTCTTTCACCGCAATGCACACCCGGTGCGCTGGCGCGAGGCGGCGGCCTGGAGCCTGGTGTGGGTCGCCATCTCCGTGCTCTTCGGGCTGGGGATTCTGCGCTGGTACGGGACACAGCCCGCGCTGGAATATTTCACCGGCTACGTCATCGAGAAATCGCTGAGCGTGGACAACCTGTTCGTCTTCCTGATCGTCTTCCGGACGTTCCGGGTGGACGCGCGCTACCAGCATCGCATCCTGGGCTGGGGCATCCTGGGTGCGCTGGTGATGCGCGGGGTGATGATCGCGGCGGGCGTGGCGCTGCTGGCGCGCTTCGCGTGGATCACCTATCTGTTCGGCGGGTTTCTGCTCTACGCGGGGCTGCACATGCTGGTGGCGCGGGAAAAAGAAGCGCACCCGGAGCAGAACATCATCTTTCGGTTCGCGAAGAGGCACCTGCGCGTGGCCGAGAAGTACCACGACGCAAGCTTTTTCATCCGCGAGGGCGGGCGCTGGCTGGCCACTCCGCTGTTCCTGGTGCTGCTGGTGATCGAGACCGCCGACGTAACCTTCGCGCTGGACTCCATCCCGGCGGTCTTCGGGATCACGCGCGACCCGTTCATCGTCTTCACCTCCAACGTTTTCGCCATCCTGGGTCTGCGCGCGCTCTATTTCCTGCTGGCGGGGGTGCTGGACTATTTCTCCTATCTCAGCACGGGGCTGGCGCTGGTGCTGCTGTTCATCGGAAGCAAGATGATCGCGGAGCCGTGGGTGCACATTCCCGTGCACCTCTCGCTGGCCATCGTCGGGGGAATTCTGCTGGCGGCGCTGCTGGCGTCGCTGCTGCGCCCGCCCCGCAAGGCGGATGCTCCCGCGCAAAAAGGGTAAAGGACGGCGGCTGTTGCGGCCTGCTGCTGCGGCAGTTCGCGGCGAGGAACTAAAAAGCAGAATGCCGGGCTCCCGTGCCAGGATGAATTCCGCGCGGCGCCACAAAACGAAAATTCACGGTAGAATGTTTTCCCGAACCATGGCCAACCCTCTCGCCGCTTCCATTGCTGCACTTGCCGCACCGGATGCTTCCGCTCGCGCCGCCGCCGCCGCCGAACTGTACGAGGCGGGCCGCGCGCTGTCCGAGCCGGTGGTGCGGCGCTGGCGCAGCGATGCGGAACTGGCGCGGCTGCTCGGCGGAGCCACGCCGCAGATCACCGTGGGAATCGCCGTGACGCCGGAAACGTTTGCGCGGATCAGCGCGGCCAACGGCTCGCCGCGGCAGGCCGAGGTGCCGGCGGAACAGGACGCCCGGGAATTCGAGCTGCACTTCGACGGCGGAATCTCCCTGGACATCCTGACGACGCGGGACCCGGCCGGCAGCGGAGCCGTGGCGCGCTATCTGGCGAAACTGGGCGAAGGCATCCAGCAGGTGGAGTACCGCACGGAAGACGTGGAGCGCGCGACGCGCATCGTGAAGGAGCGCTACAGCGTGCCGCCGGTCTATCCGGAAACGCGGCCCGGGGCGAACGGAACGCGGATCAATTTTTTTCTGGCGCCGACGATCGAGAACGGCCGCGTGCTCATCGAGCTGTACGAGGCGCCGGAAAAGACGTGAGGAGGGGCGAGCGGCGCGGAGTTCAGTTCCAGCGAGCTCGATCCCGGTGCGCTACGGAGTTCTCCCGCAATACAAAGGACCACGACGGATGACATCCCAGGAGGGTCGCATGGCTTCCCAGAGAATTGGCGGGAGGATTGGGTGGGTAGTCTTGTGCGCGCTGTTGGGCGTGCCAGCGCTGGTGGCGCGGCCGGCGGTCGCGCAGACGGCGGCGGCGCCGGCGGCGGGCAAGGCGCTCACCGTGGAGCGCATCTACGGGCAGCCCAGTCTGGGCGGGCGGCTGCTGCGCGGGCTGGCGTGGAGTCCCGACGGCCAGCGTCTGGCCTATTTCCAGGGGGATGGGGAGGCGACCGAGCTGTGGGTGACGGACGCGGCGACAGGCGCGCGCAGCCTGCTGCTCTCCGCGGAAAAACTTTCCTCCCTGCTGCCGGCGGATCCCGCGCAGCCAACGCAGGCCACCGGACTGGGGCGGCGCGCTCCCGCGAGCGAGCAGTGGGCGCCGCGTGGCGATGCCCTGCTCTTCGCCGGGGCCACGTCGCTGGCCTGGTACGACCTGAAGACACAGAGCGCGCGCAGCCTGGTCACCGGCAAAGAAGCCATCGCGGACGCCAAGATTTCGCCCGACGGGCGCTGGGTGAGTTTCCTGCGCGAGCACAACCTGTGGCTGGTGAACGTGGCCAGCGGGGAAACGCGGGCGTTCACCACCGGCGGCACGGAGGACCTGCGCAAGGGCGAGCTGGACTGGGTCTATCCCGAGGAACTGGAGAACAAAACCGCGTACTGGTGGGCGCCGGACTCCTCCGCCATCGCCTATTTCGAAATGGACGAGCGCCCGGTAACGCGTTACCCCCTCCAGGACTTCACCTCCTACACTGGCGCGACGGCGTACATGCGCTATCCCAAGGCGGGCGGCGCCAACCCCATCGTACACGTGTACGTGGCCGGCATCGCGGGCGGCGCGGCGCGCCGGATGGACACCGGCAAGGAGACGGACATCTACCTGGCGCGGGTGAACTGGCTGCCGGATTCCAAGCGCCTGGCGATCCAGCGGCTCAACCGCGCGCAGAATGCGCTGGAGTTGCTCTTCGCCGACGCGGCCACGGGGCAGACCCAGGCCGTGCTCACGGAGAAGGATGCCTGCTGGATCAATATCAGCGACGATCTGAATTTCCTGCGCGATGGCAAGCGCTTCCTGTGGTCGAGCGAGCGCAGCGGCTACCGCCACCTCTATCTGTACCAGACGAACGGCACGCAGCTCGCGCAATTGACCCGCGGGGAGTGGGAGGTCCGGCAGATCGAATCGGTGGATGAAGCGAAGGGGCTGGTCTACTTCACCGCCACGGAAAAGAGCCCGCTGGAGCGGCATCTCTATCGCGTGGGGCTGGATGGAACGGATTTTGCGCGGGTCACCCGCGAAGAGGGCACGCACGCGGTGAACTTCGCGCCGGACGGGCGCAGCTTCGTGGACACCTACTCGAACACCCAGGCGCCGCCGCGGCAGGAACTGCTGCGCGCCGACGGCTCGCTCGTGGCTGCGCTCAACGAAAACAAGGTAGCCGAGCTGGCGGAGTACAGGCTTTCGCCGGTGGAATTCCTCACGGTCACGGCGCGCGACGGAGCGCAGCTCAACGCCATGATGATCAAGCCGCCGGAGTTCAATCCCGCGCGCAAGTATCCGGTCCTCGTCTACACCTACGGGGGGCCGCGCGCGCAGGTGGTACTGAACGCCTGGGGCGGCAACAATTTTCTGTGGCATCAGATGATGGCCCAGAAGGGCTACATTATTTTTGCGGTGGATAACCGCGGCTCGGCCGGGCGCGGGCACGCCTTCGAAACGCCGATTCACCTGCACCTGGGTAAGCAGGAGCTCTCCGACCAGCGCGACGGCGCGGCCTATCTGCGCTCGCTGCCCTACGTGGACGCAGGGCGCATCGGCATCTGGGGCTGGAGCTACGGCGGACACATGACGCTGCACGCCCTGTTCGAGGCCGGCGACGATTTCAAGGCGGGCTTCGCGGGCGGGCCGGTGACCGCCTGGCGGCAGTACGACACCATCTACACCGAGCGCTACATGGCCCGGCCGCAGGACAACCCCGAGGGCTACCGCGACTCCTCGCCGATCAGCCATGTGGAGGGGCTGAAGGGCAAGCTGCTCATCGCCCACGGCACGAGCGATGACAACGTGCATGTGGCGAATACGCTTTCGCTCGTCAACGAACTGATCGCCAAGGGCAAGTACGTGGAGGTGGCGCTCTTCCCCGGGCGCGGTCACCCGGTCAGCGATCCCCCGGCGCGCATCGTGCTCTTCCGCCGCGTCACGCAGTTCTTCCTCGACAATCTCTGAAAAGCCGAGGGGCCGGTCTGCCCTCGGCCAGCGCCGGCCGGAGCGGGTGGGGGACAGACCTGCGGGCGTTGACAAACGGCGAAAAGTGGTAAACTTTCTTTAGCCGGAGCTACCCTTCCTCAATACCGGCGATGGACGACCCGCATGCCAAGAAAAAAGACGATCCGCAAAAACAACAAAAAGCAGAGCCTTCACGCGAAAGCGGCACGCCGCAAAAAGCCGGTCCGCAAAAAGCCGGTCCGCAAGAAGCCCCTCCGCGGCATGAACGAGGCCGTGGAAATCGCGGCGGTCGAGCTGAGGGGGCTGGGAGCACGTTCGGGCGGCCAGTCCGGCGATATCCAGGGACTCTCCCGCTTGCAGATTGGCAATTCCGAGAGCGTGGAAGAGCTGGTGGAAGAGGGCCAGGACCGGGAGGCCGAAATGGTGAGCGCCGTGGAGAACGTTCCGGACGCAGATGCCACGGTGCTTCCGAGGAAAGAAGGGGAAGCGGAGGCGGAAGAGTTGCCCGAAGAAGAGGTCCCGCCGGAGTACACGGGGAAGTAAGAAGCAGTCCTCGAAGCGGGGGATCTCGCCGCTAACGGCCGCGACTTGCCGGCGTATTCTCCCGCAGGGGCGCGCAATCGCATGCCCCTGCGTTTTGTGCGTCACTCCTGCGCGATGGCAAATCCATTCTTTGCCGCTCGCTCATTTTTTCCCAAGCAACTTGACGATCTGCAGGGCGTCGACCCGGGCGCGGCTGACGGTCAGGCCCCAGTGCAGGTGCGGTCCGGTGACACGCCCCGTGGCGCCTACTTTCCCCAGCAGCGCGCCCGCCTCCACTGCTTCACCGGCGGTGACGGCGAGTGATTCCAGATGGCCGTAGAAAGTGTAAATCCCCAGGCCGTGGTCTATGACCACGGTATTGCCGGAGAAGAAGAGCGGCTCGGCCAGGACCACGCGGCCGCGCTGCGCCGCATGCACGGGCGTGCCGGCCGCCGCCGGAAAATCCACGCCGCTGTGCGGCGAGCCGGGATGGCCGTTGAGGATGCGGCGGCGGCCGAAGTTGCCGCCGGTGGTGACGCCGTCGAGCGGGACGCGGAAGCCGCCCTGCCACAGGCGCTCGGGAGTGACCTGGTCGAAGAGCTCGCGCAGGCGCTGGAGTTCTTCCTGGGCGCGCTTGAGCTCTTCGGGGCTGGGCTCCACGAACTGTTTCTGCACGGTCAGGCGCTCGGTGGCGAAGCGCCCGGCCTTCACCCGCACCAGCGCGCGGCAGCTCACCGCCGCGCCGCGCTGCGTTTGCGCCGTCAGCGTCAGCGCATAGGCCCCCGCCGGCTTCTCGAGGTCCACGCCCAGGAGTGCGCGGCGCAGGTCGCGCGGCCCATCCTCTCGCCAGAACGGCACGGCGCGCCCGCCCCACTCGCCTTTCAGCTCGGCCAGCGGCTTGGCGCTGCGCACCTCGACCAGCAACAAGCTCCCCTGGGTCGATAGCGGCGCGCTCAGGCGCAGCTGCACGCCCGGAGCGCACTGGATCGCCGGGGCCGCCAGCGCCAGCAGCGGCAGCACCAAGAACAACGCACACCCGGCGGCAATCGTCTGGAAAAATCGTGTTGCCGCTGTTCGCAAGGAAATCTCGATTCGCATTTCACTCCGTCGCACTCCCATGTAACCACACAATGGAGGCGGGCGGCAGGGTGCACATTCCTCCCGTGCCCAATCCTCACCTTCACGCGATGGAATTCGCACGGGTTCGCGCCCAGCCATGTCGTTCTTTTTGTCCTTTCTACTTCCCTGTTTCCTGCAGTGAGGCGGCCACTTTCTTACCGTATTCGCGGGCCTTGGCAATGACTTCGCTTTCGTGCAAGGTGAGGACGCGGCCGGCCTGCAGGACGGTGCGGCCGGCGATGACCACGGTCTCCACGTCGCTGGCCTTCAGGGCGTAGACGATCTGCGAGTAGACGTCATACATGGGCACGGCGTGCGGCGCGTCCAGGCCGATGACGATGAGGTCGGCCTTCTTGCCGGGTTCGAGCGAACCGATCTCCTTTTCCATGTGCAGCGCCCGCGCCCCTTCGATCGTGGCCATTTCCAGCGCGGCCATCGCACCGAGCGCCTGCGGATCCATCTTGGAGATTTTCTGGAGCTTGGCGGCGAGGTCCATCTCTTCCATGAGGTTGAAGTCGTTGTTGCTGCCGGCGGGGCCGTCCGTGCCGAGGCCCACGCGTACTCCGGCGGCGCGCATTTCGGGGATGGGCGAAACGCCGCTGGCCAGCATCATGTTGCTTGAAGGATTGTGCACGCAGCCGGCCTGGCGCGCGGCCAGCAGCTTGCGATCGGCTTCGTCCACCCAGATGCAGTGCGCGGCGAGGACGTCGGGGCCGAGCAGGCCGATGCGGTCGAGATAAGCAACGGGGGTGGCGCCGTTTTGGGCGCGGCTGTCCTCGAGCTCCTTTTTGGTTTCGGCGAGGTGAATAAGGATGGGGGCGTGATATTTGCGGGCCAGGGCCGCGGAGTCGCGCAGGGTCTGCTCCGAGTTCGTATAGATCGCATGCGGCGCTACGGCGGCGTGGATCAGCGGATCGCCCTGCCAGCGCTTCAGGAATTTTTCGGTGTAGGCGAGGGTCTCGGCGGGGGTCTTGTTGTCCGGAGCGGGAAATTCGATCAGGGTTTCCCCGAGGATGGCGCGCATGCCGGCAGCCTTGGTCTCTTCGGCGATGGCGTCCTCGAAGTAGTACATGTCGGCGAAGGTGGTGGTGCCGCTGCGGATCATCTCCAGGGCGGCGAGGCGCGTACCCCAGCGCACGAACTCCTCGGTGACATTTTTGGCTTCCGCGGGAAAGATAAATTTGGTCAGCCATTCCTGGAGCGTGACGTCGTCCTTCAAGCCGCGGAAGAGCGTCATGGGCACGTGGGTGTGGCCGTTGATGAGGCCGGGGAGGACGAGCTTGCCGAGGGCGTTGATGCGGCGCGAGGCGGTGTAGCGCGCCTCGATCTCCGCGCGCGGGCCGACCGCGAGGATGGTGTCGCCTTTCACCACGATGGCGCCGTCCTCGATCAGGCGGCGGGAGGCATCCATGGTGACGAGGGTGCCGCCGGAGACGATCAGGTCGGCGCGCTTCAGCTTCTTCGGCGGCGCGGGCTGCTTTTCCGCCGTCTGCGCGCGGACGCCTCCCGCGCAAAAAACGAACATCGCCAGAACAATTGTTGCCACTCCTCTGTTCACGTCCTCCCTCCTTGTCATGCCCAAGCCCGATTTCAGGCGTGTCATCCTGGGGGCCGGCAAAGCCGGCCCGAAAAATCCCAGCCGCTCCCCTGCCGCAGTCTTACACCGGCGACCTATAGATTGGAAGCGTCGAAGGGCCTGGGAAAGAGTTCGCGCATCTGGTGGACTTCGACGGCGCCTTGGAGGTTGGCGAGGACCACCGGGACGTCGCCGCAGAATTCCCAGATCAACTGGCGGCAGGCCCCGCAGGGCGGCGTGAGCTTTTCGGCGTCGGTGACCACGGCGATGGCGTCAAAGCCACGCTCCCCTTCAGAGATGGCCTTGAAGATGGCCACGCGCTCCGCGCAGACGGTGAGGCCATAGGAGGCGTTTTCCACGTTGCAGCCGCCAAAGATGCGGCCGGAAGAGGCGCGCAAGGCGGCGCCAACGCGGAAATTGGAGTAGGGGGCGTAGGCATTTTCGCGGGCGGCGCGGGCCGCGGCGATCAAGGTATCGAAGGCGCTCATGCGACGGCCTCCGCGATGCGCGGGAGCAGGGCCTTCAGCAGGGCGATGAACTGGCCCTTCACGCGTTCGCCGGTTTCCAGGACTTCTTCGTGGTTGATGGGCTGGTCCAGAATGCCCGCAGCCATGTTCGTGACGCAGGAGATGCCCAGGACGCGCAGGCCGGCGTGGCGCGCGGCAAGCACTTCCGGCACGGTGGACATGCCGACAAGATCCCCGCCAATGGTGCGGAAGAAACGGATCTCCGCGGGAGTTTCATAATTGGGGCCGGCAAGCGCCACATAGACGCCTTCATGCTGCGGCAAGCCGAGACGTTTCTCTTCCTCAGCGGCGAACCGGCGGAATTCGCGGTCGTAAGCGTGGGACATGTCCGGAAAGCGCGGACCGAAGCGCTCGTCGTTGAGGCCGGAGAGGGGGTTCACGCCCTGCAGGTTGATGTGGTCCTTGAGAGTGACCAGGCAGCCCTGTGAAAACTCCCGGTTGATGCCGCCGGCGGCGTTGGTGAGAATCACCGCGCGCACCCCCAGGCGCGCAAAGACGCGCACCGGAAAGGCCACCTCTTTCGCCGAGTAGCCTTCGTAGAGATGCACGCGCCCTTGCATTGCCGCGACGGCCAGGCCCGCAAAGGTGCCGAGGACGAGCTGTCCGGCATGCCCGATGGCCGTGGAGCGCGGAAAATGCGGGATCTTGGCGTAGGGGATTTTCACCGCGCGCTCGAATTCGCCGGCGAATGCGCCCAGGCCGGAGCCGAGGACCAGCGCGATTTTCGGGCGGAGTCTGGTCTTGGAACGAATGAACTTCGCGGCGCGTTCGGCGCGCGCAAACTCCCGGCTCGCGGCTGCTCTCTTCGCGCTCACAGCAGCATCCCCACGATGGCGGCGGAGAGGAGATTGGCCATGGTTCCGGCAAGCATGGCGCGAATGCCGAAGCGGGCGAGCTGCCCGCGCTGGCCGGGTGCCAGGGCGCCAATGCCGCCGATCTGGATGCCGATGGAGCTGAAGTTGGCAAAGCCGCAGAGGGCGAAGGTGGCGATGGTGAAGGAGCGCGGATCAAGCGCGCCGCGCATCGTGCTGAGCTGCTGGAAGGCCACCAGTTCGTTGACCACCATGCGCGTGCCCAGCAGATTGCCGATGGCCGCGGCCTCGTGCCAGGGGATGCCGATGAGCCAGGCCACGGGCGCAAAGACCCAGCCGAAGATCTGCTGCAGGCTCGCGGGGAACCAGGCCATGCCGTGGCCGGCGAGCCAGGTGTGCGCGCCGCCGATGAGGAAATTGACGAGGGCCAGCATGGCGAGGAAGGAGATGAGCATGGCGCCGACGTTGATGGCCAGGTGCAGGCCGTCGCTGGTGCCGCGGGCCAGCGCGCCGAGGGAGTTGGCTTCCTTTTCCATGGGCGGCATCTCCACGCGCCCGGCGGTGAGCGGCTTCTCGGTTTCGGGAACGAGCATCTTGGACATGAGCAGCGTGCCCGGCGCGGTCATGATCACGGCGGAGAGCAGGTGCTTGGGCTCGATGCCGAAGGCGATGTAGGCGGCCATGATGCCGCCGGAGACGTGAGCCATGCCGCTGGTCATCACGCACATGAGCTCGGACTTGGTGAGCTTTTCGAGAAAGGGGCGGATGGTGAGCGGGGCTTCGGTCTGGCCCATGAAGATGCTGGCGGCGACGTTCAGGGATTCCGCGCCGCTGGCGCCCATGACCCGGGTCATGACCCAGGCGGCAGCGCGGATGAGCAACTGCATCACGCCGAGATGATAGAGCAGGGCGAAGAAGGCGGCGATGAAGATGATCGTGGGCAGGACCTGGAAGGCGAAGTAGAAACCGAGCGAGGAGCCTTTGCGGCCCAGTTCGCCGAAGACGAACTCCGAGCCCACGAAGGCGAAGCTCAGCAGGCGGTTGACGGCGTCGCCCGCTTTCTGGAACAGGAGACGTCCCGGCTCGAAGCGCAGGACGAAAACGGCGAAGGTGAACTGCAGGCCGAGCCCCCAGGCCACGGTCTTCAGCCGGATGGCCTTGCGGTCGGTGGAAAAGAGCCAGGCAAGCGCGAGGATTGCGGCGATCCCGAACAGCCCTGCCAGTCTTCCCATGACGCTCCTTTTGCGTGCTACGCGATGGCCCTTCGCCCGCCCATTGCCAATCAGGCGCCGATCAGGCGTTTCACCAGCTTTGGAATTTCCTGCGGCGGTTGCGCGGCGATCTCGCAGCTGTCCGCGAGCAGTTCCTGCGCCGCGGCCAGGCGGCGCTGGTCATTGTAATGGATCGTGAGCAGGGCGTCGCCCGCGGCGACGCGATCGCCGATGCGCTTGTGAAATTCCAGGCCCACGGCGTGGTCGATCGAGTCTTCTTTCTTCTCGCGGCCGCCGCCGAGCACGGCCAGTGCAGTGCCGAACTGCGCGCACTTCGTGGCCACCAGGTAGCCGGACGCGGGGCTGGGGATCTGTGCGCGGAGTGCGGCCTTGGGCAGGCGGTCCGGCTCGTCCACGACGCGCGCGTCGCCGCCCTGCCGGTGGATGCACTCCCGGAATTTGTCCTTGGCCTTCCCGCTGGCGATCATCTCTTCGGCAAGACGGCGGCCTTCGTCCAGGCTGGGGGTGCGTTCGCCGAGGAAAAACATCCAGGCGGAAAGCTCAAGGCTGAGCGCCCGAAGATCGGCGGGGCCCCGTCCGCTGAGGACCTCGAGGGACTCGATCACTTCGACGGAATGGCCGGCCATGCGGCCCAGCGGCTGGTTCATATCGGTGATGAGGGCCACGACTTTTTTGCCCATGCCCCGGCCGGCCTCCACCATGAGCTCGGCCAGACGCACGGAATCTTCTTCCTGGCGCAGAAAAGCGCCGGAGCCGGTCTTGACGTCCAGGACCAAGGCGTCCAGGCCCTCGGCAAGCTTCTTGCTCATGATGGAGGCGCAGATGAGGCCGAGATTTTCGACGGTGGCGGTGACGTCGCGCAAGGCGTAGATTTTTTTGTCGGCTGGAGCGATCTCCGCGGTCTGGCCGATCAGGGCCATGCCGCATTCGCGGAGGACGCGGCGGAAGTCGGCGAGCGAAAGATTCACGTTGAAGCCCGGAATGGATTCGAGTTTGTCGAGCGTGCCGCCGGTGTGGCCCAGGCCGCGGCCGCTGATCATGGGCACGTAGAGGCCGCCGGCCGCGACGATCGGAGCGAGGATGAGCGAGGTCTTGTCGCCGACGCCGCCGGTGGAATGCTTGTCCACTTTCCCGGCGGGGAGATCGGAGAAGTCCACAACCTCGCCGGAATGCAACATGGCTTCGGTGAGCGCGGCGGTTTCGGCACGGGACAACCCGCGCAGCCACGCGGCCATGAGCCAGGCGGCCATCTGATAGTCGGGGATTTCGCCGCGGGTATAGGCGGTGATGAGAAAACCGATCTCTTCGCGGGAATGTTCCCCGGAGTCGCGTTTCTTGCGGATCAGGTCGACGGCACGCATGAGAACGGGAGCAACGCTGCGCGAGGGTAGCATTGCGCGGGAGAAGCGTCAACGCAGCGAGCCGGCGCCCCGGCTCTCCCGGGCGGTCCAGGCGGCGCGCTGCGGGGGAGACTTCCACGGCGAGGAGAGGTAAAATTGCGTTCTGTTTTTTCCCATCGCCGGGAAATTGGCCCGGTGCGACGGACAGAGACGCATGAGCCAGCACGACGCAAAGAACGGAGGGATCACGGCCGAGCGGGAGCGCCGCCAGAAGGCGAGGCGCGAGCAACTCCTGTACCTGGAGCTGGGGCCGGAAAACGGGGGCGTGGTGCTGGATGTCTCCGAGGGCGGCATCCGCTTTCAGGCGGTGAGCCCGCTTCAGGAAGGCGCCCGCGTGCATTTCCGGGTCGACCTGGATGAGACGCGGCACGTGGAAGGATACGGCCAACTGGTGTGGACGGACGAAACCGGGAGAATCGCCGGGCTCAGCTTCACGGAGTTGTCGGACACCGCCCGCAGGCAGATCCGGGGATACCTGCAGCAGCCGGCCGGTACGCGGGTGGCCGCAAGTGAGGACGTCGAGAAACCGCGCGGAAATGAAGTCGAGCGCTTGGCGGTGCCGGAATTTCTGCTGGAGAGCCGGCCGCCGAGCAACCCCTGGCTCGATCCTGAGAACGTGGCCAGGGCGGTCCGCGCCATGCTGCTGGTAACGCTGGTGGCGACACTGGGAGTGGCGCTGTTCGTGGGCCGCCGCGAGCTCGGCGGGGCACTCGCCTCGCTCGGCGGAACGATTGCCGAAAAGGCCAGGGATCTGCGAACAACGGTGGGGAAAGCATCAGCGCGCGCAGCGCGTCCGGCGCTGGTCACGAGCTCCGGAAACAGCAAGCGCGCTACCGATAAGCCGCCCGCAAAGGTGGCGCCCCCCGTCACGTCCGGGAATGCAGGAAGCATCGTAGCAGCGGCGGCACCCGCTCCTCCCTTCGCTCCTGCCCCTGCGGACGCTGGGGAAGCGGAAGTCACGGCCGCGCAGCAGATTCTGCGCCGGGGAAAAGAGATGGGCAATCCCGCGGAGGCGGTGGGGCTGCTGTGGGCCGCAGTCGAGAAAGGCAATACGCGCGCGGAACTGCTGTTGGCCGACCTGTATGTGCAGGGCTTGGGCGTGGCGAAGAATTGCGACCAGGCCCGGGTGCTGCTCACAGCGGCGTCGAAAAAATATAAGGAAGCGCGGCAACAGCTGGCGCTGCTGGGCGCTTCCGGCTGCCCTTAGGCGCCCGCTATTTCTTCTTTCCGGCATTTTCTTTTCGTTTTTTTTCTACCCGGGCCTCTCCTGGCCCTGAACATCCGGCATAGGGCGGCCTTGTGCCCGCTGGACTGCACCAGGGCTCGCGTGAGTGGACGGCGCAAGGAGAGGGACCGTTTGCGTTTCCCTGCGCCGACTCTGCTAGAATCCTGACTTCGTTTGCAGTGCCAACTTCCGGAGGAGCCATGACCGATCTTTCCCTTGGGGAGCGCGCCAAGCCGTTTTCGCGGCGGACTTTTCTGGCCGGGACATCGTGGTGCGCGGCGGCCTACGCGCTGGCGCGGCTGATCCCCACGCCGGCGCTGGCGGCATCGCTGGCCGCGGATGCGCGGGTGGCGCAGGCGCCGCTGGTGGACAAGGGCTTTGCGGCCGTGCGCAAGATCGGCGAGGGACTGTACGCGACGATCTCCGACGGGTCCAAGGGCGCGCAAACGATGTGCAACGGCGGCTTCCTCGCGGGGAAGGACGGGGCGCTGCTGATCGAGGGCTATGCCAGCACGGCGGGCGCGGCGTTCCAGTTGGAGGCCCTGCGCATGGTGAGCCAGGCTCCGGTGCACGCGGCGCTGAACACCCATTATCACTTCGACCATTCGCTGGGCAACGCCTTCTACGGCGGACAGAATATCCCGCTCTGGGGACACGCCCAGACAGCCAGCCGGATCGCCTCGAGCTACATTCCACTGCAGGGAACGGACCGTGCGGCGGTGCTGGCTCCTCTGGAGAAGCGCGCGAAGGAAGCGAAGTCGGAGACCGAACGGCAGCATGCGCAGAGCGACGTGCGCACCATGGGCTCGGTTTTCGATATTCTGCAGAACGCCGTGCTGGCGGTGCCCAATCACCCCCTGGACCCCGCAAAGCTGCCCTTGACGGTGGACCTGGGCGGAGTGCGGGCCGTGCTGGAGAGTTTCCCGGGGCATTCGGGCACCGACATCATCGTGAGCGTGCCGGAGCAGAACGTGGTGTACGCGGGCGACCTGCTCTTCCACGGCATGTATCCGGTGTGCTTCGATGAAAAAGCCACGGTTTCCGGCTGGCGCGCGACGCTGAAGACCTTCGCGTCCTACAGCAAGGAGACGCTCTTCGTGCCGGGACACGGGCAGATTTGCGGGCAGGATGGGATCCAGCAGTTGCGCGACATTTTTGATGACCTCTCGGAGCAGGCGGAGAAGCTGTACCAGGCGGGGGTGCCGGCGGAAGCGGCGGCGCACCTCTACACCCCGCCGGAAAAATTCAAGAGCCTGGGGATTTTTGCGTGGGGCTTCACCATCGGCCCGGCGATCACCAAGCTGTACGAGGAGTGGCAGGGCAAAAAAGCCTGACCGGGATGGCCTGCTTTCGCCCGCAGGGAACGCGGGTCAGCGCTGGAGCGGGGCCGCGGGGTAGCGGCGGGCGATGTCGGCGGCGACGCGCTGCATTTCGGCGTGCACCAGGGTATTGCTGGCGAGGATGGAGCGGCCGCCGAGGCGGTAGGGCTCCCCGGCGAGGTCGCTGATCTTTCCGCCGGCCTCTTCGACGAGCAGCACTCCGGCAGCGGTGTCCCAGGGCTTCAGGCCGAACTCCCAGAACGCGTCGAAGCGCCCGGCGGCCACGCAGGCCAGATCGAGCGCGGCGGAGCCGTCGCGGCGCACGCCGTGGGAGCGCAGCGTGAAATCCCAGTAGTAGTGGATGTTGGGATGGGCCTGGCGCTTGTGGTTGGGAAAGCCCGTGCAGAGCAGGCTGGTGGCCAGGGTGGCGTTCTTGGAAACGCGCATGGGTTGGCCGTTGAAGGTGGCGCCTGCGCCGCGCGCGGCGGCGAAGAGTTCGTCGTAGATGGGGTTGTAGACCACGCCGGCGAGGAGCGCGTCGCCCTGCGCGAGGGCAATGGAGACGGCGAAGCAGGGGTAGCCGTGGGCGAAATTCGTGGTGCCGTCGAGCGGGTCGACGTGCCAGCAGAATTCCGAAGCGCTCTCGCGCCCGCTGCCCTCTTCCGCGGCGATGCCGTGTTCCGGAAAATATTTGTGCAGGCGCGTGACGATGACCTCCTCGGCGCGCCGGTCGGCTTGCGTCACCAGGTCAAAATCGCCCTTGTAGGCGATGTCCGGGGGACGCGCGTACTCCTCGCGCAGGACCTTCCCGGCTTCCCGGGCGATTTCGACGGCGGCTTCGAGATAGTTCTTAGACATGTCGGATGCTCGGGAACAGCGTCTGCTTCTTACTCCGCGTACTGCGCGAATCCCTTCTCCACTTTACCATCTGCAGCAAAGAAGAACAGTTCCGCGGCAATGGCTTCGCCCTCGCGCTATTCCGGTGCGGTGAAATAGCCTTTGCGGTGCCGGACTTCGTAGTCGCCCTGGACTTTGACTTCGATGGTGCGGAAGGAGCCGGCGGGGCCGCGCGGCTTCGGGTAGTAGGCCAGGCGGTACTGGGTGCGCAGCTCGCGGTCGATGCGCTCGAAGATGGCGTCGAGGTCCTGCGAGGAATCCGGAAAAAACAGGGCGCCGCCGGTGGTGTCGGTAATGGTCTCCAGGGCGTGTTCGCCGGCGGTATTGCGGCCGCTCTCGCCCCGGATGGAGCGGATGACGATGGTGTAGAGGAGCGCGCCGGAGCGCACGGCCTCCTTGCGCGCGGTGTCGAAATCGGAGTGGCTGGTAGTTTCCCCGGCGTCGGTGACCAGGATGATGACGCGGCGGCGCTCGTCGCCGCGGCGCTCGAGGGCCCGGGCGCCGAGCAGCACGGCGTCATAGATTGAGGTGCCGGCGCCCTCGGAGACGCGGCGGACGGCGCTCTGCAATCGCGCCACGTCGTTGGTGAAGGGCACCAGCTGCGTGACCGTTTCGTCAAATTCGTAGAGGGCCATTTGGTCGCTCGTGCGCAGGACCTGGCGGATGAAGCGCGCAGCGGCTTCGCGCTCGGCAGCCATCTCCTTCTGCGCGCTGAGGCTGGAATCGATCATCAAAACGAGATCGAGGGGCTGCTGGGTTTCGGATTCGAAGACCTCGATCTTCTGCGGCACGCCCTCTTCTTCGATGACAAAGGCGCCGCGGGTCAGATCGGGCACCGGGCGGTGACGGGCGTCGGAGACGCTGACGAGGACGTTGACCAGGTCGACCTGCACGCGGATGCGGCCTCGTTCCTGCTGCAAGGCTGCGTCGGCGCGGCCCCGCGCCGCGCGGGGCTCGGCGCCGCGCAGGAGAGACAAGGGAAGAAGCGTGGCCGCGGCCGCGAGGAGCAGCAGGCCGAAGAAAAATGGAAAACGCCGGGACGGGAGTCGCATCTAGGAGTGAGACTCCGGCGGAGGCGGCGGGGTTGCCGGGGGGGTGGGAGGCATTTCGCCGTCGGCCCAGACGGCGCCGTCCGCGAAGAACTCCTTTTTCCAGATGGGCACGGTTTTCTTGAGGGTGTCGATGGCCAAGCGGCAGGCCTCGAAGGCCGGGCCGCGGTGCGGAGCACTGACGGCAATGAAGACGCTGGTCTCGCCGATCTCCAGCTTTCCCAGGCGGTGCACGATGGCCACGCGGTCGATGGCCAAGCGGGAGTGCATCTCGGCGGCGATCTCGCGCATCTTGGCCAGGGCCATGGCCTCGTAGCCCTCGTATTCGAGATAGAGCGTGGCGCGCCCGCGGGAGTTGTTGCGCACGCAGCCGTCGAAGGTGGCCACGGCCCCGTCGCCGGGGGCGCGCACGTGGGCGATGAGAGCCAGCGGCTCGATGGGCTCGCGGACGAGCCGGATGAGGTCCTGGGCGTTGCTCATGGGGCTGGGCGGCGTCATGGCGGGATGCTTATCAGCCTCCACTCACGGGAGGAAGGAAGGCGACTTCGTCACCGGAGGCCAGCGGCGCGCTCCAGGGGGCGAATTCCTGGTTGCGCGAGGCAACCAGAGAAGGCCGGTAAGGGGCGAGCTCGGGGTGGAGCTGGCGATAGCGGGTAAAGAGATCTTCGATGCGTGCGCCTTCGACCATGTTCACGGAGTCCTCCGCGCGTCCCACGATCTCCTTGAGGCGGCCGAAGAAGAGTACGCGTATCTGCATAAAGCCTTCCGGATGATTCTAACCTGCCGGGAGCGCTGCGGGCCACTGCCAGAAAGACGGCCGGCGGAATTGCCGGTTTGTGCTTGACCGCAGGCGAAGGGGGTCGTAGGTTTCGAGAGGGACCACTTCCCTTTCGCGCGGGCCACGAGGAAATCAACGATGAAGATTCTGGTGACGGGAGCGAGCGGGCTGGTGGGGACCGCGCTGGGCAAGGCGCTGGCGCGCGACGGGCATACGGTCTGCCGGCTGCTGCGCCCGGGGAGCCGGACGGCCAGCGAAAAGGGCGCCGCTGCCGGAACCGGCTTCGATGTGGCGTGGAATCCTGCGACGGGCGAGATGGGCGGAGCGGCCGTCGGCGCCGACGCGGTAGTGCATCTGGCGGGGGCGCCGATTGCGGAAGGACGCTGGACGGCGGGGCGGAAAGAGCTGCTGCGTTCGAGCCGGGTGGAGACGACGCGGGCGCTGGTGAATGCGCTCGCGAAGATGAGCGTGCGGCCGCGGGTGCTGGTGTGCGCTTCGGCGACCGGCTACTACGGCGACCGCGGGGAGGAAGTGCTCACGGAGGAGAGTCCCGCGGGCACGGATTTCCTGGCGGGCATCGGACAGCAGTGGGAAGGGGAAGCGGTGAAGGCGGAAGTTCTGGGGATCCGCGTGGTGCGCGCGCGCCTGGGCATGGTGCTGGCCAGGCATGGCGGGGCGCTGGCGAAGATGCTGCTGCCCTTCCGCTTGGGCGTGGGCGGGCGGTTCGGCTCCGGGCGGCAGTGGATGCCCTGGGTGACGCTGGAAGACGTCGTGGGCATCTTCCGCTTCGCGCTGGAGGAGGCCCCGGCGGGAAGCGTGCTGAGCCGCATGCCGCTGAGCGGCGCCGTGAACGCGGTGGCGCCTCAACCGGTGCGCAACGCTGAGTTCACCCAGGCGCTGGCGCGGGCCCTGCATCGCCCGGCGATCTTTCCCGTGCCGGCGCTGGCTCTGCGCCTGACGCTGGGCGAGATGGCCGGCGCGCTGCTGCTCTCCAGCCAGCGCGTGCTGCCGCAAAAGCTCGAGCAGTGCGGCTATCGCTTCCGCCATCCGGAACTGCGCGCGGCGCTCGCCGCCGTCCTCGCCGCGGATTGAACGGCAGGGCTCTCCTTCGATTGCACGGTTTAACTGTTCGACCGTTCTACTTTTCAACTCTTCGGGCGGTCGGGGTCGAGACGCTCGAGCAGGACGTCGAGGTTGGACTCATCCACAAAGAGCTGCGCCCCTCTGCCGGCTCTATCGCCGGCCGGAGGTGCGGCAAGGGATTCGTCCTCGTCGAAGGCCTGGAAGAGACGCAGCTTGGCCACCGCGTACTCTTCGGTCCCCGTGAGGGCGTGGCCGGCGCGCTTCTTCCACGCTTCCACCGCGGCGCCATCTACGAAGATGCGCAGGGGGAAGGTGGCTTTGCGATCGGCGGAGATCATATAGCAGTATTCGGTGCCGGACTTGGCTCCGCGGCACACGCGCTCCACTTCGAAAAAGTAGTATTGGAAGACATAGCCGGTCGCCGCGGAATACGCTTTTACGCGGCGGGCAGCGTCGGGGCGAGGCATGGGCGGATTATTCGGTGTGCGGTGGAGTCTGTCAATGGATGGCCAGCGAAGATTTGCAGGTAGTCGGAGATGGAAGAATCAATAAAGGAATTCCGAAGTGGGAATGAGCCATCCTGGTGCAGTGCCAAAACGAAACTTTCCACTGCCATACTCGGCCACGAGAATTCGCGCTAAGCTTACTGCGGTTTGCAAGAATACAGCCAGACATCTCCCATAACTCTTTGTTCCACAGTTGCTTAGAGATAAGTCATGGCTCCTCCAATGGAGCCCTGCGGCCAAAAACCATTCTTCGACGTTCGCTGGCCCTTCGCCTGCTTTTCTTGCGGGCATGCCGCCCCTCTCCGAGCATCGCAAACGAATCGTTGCCGCACACGGATTTCTTGTTCTCCTCACGGCGAGTGCGTGCACGCTGGGCTGCGGCGGGGGAGGCGCAAGCCCTGTAGCGCCCCCGCCGCCTTCACCTCCCCCTTCTCCGCCCCCGGCGGTAACGGTGAACCTGACGCCCGGGAGTGCCTCCATCCTCTTGGGCAACACGCAAGCGTTCACGGCCACGGTCAGCGGCACAACCGACGCCGCCGTCTCCTGGACGGTGAACGGCGTGGCCGGAGGTAATGCCACCCTGGGAACGATCTCCGCCGCCGGGCTGTACACCGCCCCGGCCGATCTGCCGTCTCCCGCCACGGTAGAGGTGCGTGCCACCAGCCATGCCGATAGCACCCGGTACGCCGCAGCGCAAGTCACCGTCACCAGCGACATTGCCCTCAGCCTCGCGCCGGGCGCGGCCAGCGTGGAGCTGGGCGCGGTGCAGAGTTTTCACGCCACGCTCGCAAGCAGCGGCCATCCGGACACCGCGGTGCGCTGGAGCCTCAGCGGAGCGGCATGTCCGGCGGCCTGCGGCGCGGTGGATGGCAGCGGCAACTACACGGCGCCAGCGATCCTGCCCTCCTCGCCAAGCGTCACCGTCACCGCGCGGAGCGCCGCGGACAGTTCCAAACAGGCCACGGCGACAATCAACATAACCAGCAGCTTCATTCTGACAATTGCGGCGCCGGCGAGCGAGCCCGCGGGCGGAACGGCCAGCCTCACGGCCACGCTGCAGCCGGTCTCCGGCTCGAACCCGGATTCGGTGCTGAGTTGGTCGCTCTCCGGGGCGGGCTGCACGGGGAGCGCCTGCGGCACCCTGACCAGCACCGGCAGCGCTTCGTCCGCGGGCGGCGCTACCACCGCCTCGGCCACGTACACCGCGCCGGCCACGCAGCCGAATCCGGCGAGCGTGGTCATCACCGTGACCCCCGCGGCCGATCCCGCGCGAAAGGTCCAGGCCACGGTGACCATTACAGCCGTGGTATCGGTCGGCGTCTCGCCTGCCTCCGCCACGCGGGCGATAAACCACCGCCTCACGCTGAGCGTGACGGTCGGGGGAACGGCGAATGCCACCGTCACCTGGAACGTCAACGGCGTGGCCGGCGGTAACGCCGGCGTGGGACAAATCTGCGTGGCCGGCTCAAACCCCTGCCAGGCCGTGACCACCAGCAGCAACGCCCAGGTGGACTACCTCGCGCCCGGCGCTCTGCCCCTGCCCAATCCGGTGACCGTGCAGGCGGTCAGCCAGGCCGATCCCACCAAGAACGCCGCGGCGCAGATCACCATCATCGCCCACATCCTGGTGACCGTCGCGCCGGCCAGCGTGACGCTCGCGCCCGCGGCGGCGCAGGCATTCGCCGCCAGCGTTCTGGGCACGGACAACCAAAACGTCGTCTGGCAAGTGCAGGGCGCGGCCTGCGGCGGCGCCGGAGCGCCCTGCGGAACGATCAACGCCAACGGCATCTATACCGCGCCGGTCAGCGCGCCGTCGCCGAACACCCTGCAAGTGGTGGCCGTCAGTTCCGAGGACACTGCGCAGACGGGTACGGCCAACGTCACTTTGACGTCCGGCCCGGCCATTCTGGGGCTCCTCCCGGCGAGCATCTATGCCGGGGGTACGGCGGGATTCACGCTGAAAACGGAGGGCAGCGGGTTTGTCGCGGCGAGTCCGGGGCCGGGTTCGACGCTGCTCCTTGGCGGAGCAGCGCGCACCACTACGTGCAACTCGGCGCTGGAATGCACCGCGGCGGTGGCCCCCGCGGACGTGGCCGCGGCGGGCACGCTGGCAGTGCAGGTCAGGAATCCGGACGGCTCGCTCTCGAACAGCGTCTCGCTGGTGGTTCTGGCGGCGCCGGGCAGCGCGGAAGTGATCGCGCTGACGGCCGCCGCACCGCAGGCCGGCGGAAAAGACCTCGTGGTGGTGCAGCCCACCACGGCGGGGGTTTCCTCGCCCGGCGCCAGCGTGGACCTGAACGTGGCGGCGCTGGGCCTGTTTTCGACGGCCAACAACTCCTGCACGCTCGGCGGAAATCCCGTCGCGCTGCTGCGCCCCGCGTCGGGAACCGCCGCCGTGGATATCTGTCTGTTTTCAGAGAGCGGCCTGGACACCAGCATGACCTACACGGTCTCCGGGCCGGGCGACGTCCTGGTCATCGCCAAGCAGCCGGCGGGACTGGGGATTATCCACCTGACGCTGCAGCTCGCGAGCACCACGCTGCCGGGCGCGCGCACGCTCTTCATCCAAAACACCAATCTGGACGAGACCGCGGCCAGCGGCGCCCTGGAGGTCGAGTGAAATGAACTTTGCGCAACGTCGCCGCTTTCTGTGGATCCTGTTTCTGGGCGGGCTGCTGCTCATCGCCCTGGTGGCCAACGCCACGACCTTCATCCGGCTGCCCTTCGGCGCGCTGGCGCAGCAGGCCGCGGCGGTGGCGCGCCTGCGCTGCCTCGCGACGGAGAGCCGCTGGGAGCAGGGCGTGATCTGGACGGACACGCGCTTCGCCGTGCTGGAAGCGGAGAAAGGGACGCTGCCGCGGCAGATCACGGTGCGCACCCCGGGCGGCCGGGTCGGCGGGCTGCAGGCGCACGTGGACGGCGCTCCGCGCTTCCGTCCGGGCGAAGAGGTCTACCTCTTTCTGTGGGCGCCTGCGGGCGAGCCCTACCGCGTGCTGGGCTGGGCCCAGGGCACGTTTCGCATCGCGAAGAATCCGCGGACCAGGCAGGAGACGGTCACGCAGGAATCCGCGGCGATGCCCGTCTTCGACCCGCAAAGGCGCGAGTTTCGCAGCGCAGGTTTCCGGCGGGTGCCGCTGGCGGAATTCCGCGAACGGCTGCGGCGGGCCGTGGCCGAAGCGCGATAGGAGGTATGCACAGATGCAGCGTTGCCTTTACAGATTCACCGCGGGCGCCCTGGCGCTGTGCCTGACTCTGTTTTCGGCGCAGACGGCTCGGGGCTATGCCTTCAACCAGGTCGTGCCCGACCTGCGGCTCTCCCCCAGCGTGGCGGGCAGCTCCGCGTGCCCCATCCCGGCGCATCAACTGACGGCCGCGGGAAGCCTCACGGTGCAGTGGAGCACAATCCTGGGAACGAACCCGCTAACCATCCTGACGCAGGACCAATCCACGTCCGGGCGGCTCAATGAAATCGAGCAGGCTATCCAGCAATCGCTGAACGTGTGGACGGGCGTTTCGGGGAGCGCGCTGCAGCCCGCCGTGCTCGCCCCGCTCGTGCGCGCGGCCTCGGCAAACATCTGCGCCGCGGACGGCCTCAACTCCATCTGCTTCGACCAGAGCGACGCCGCGTTCACTCCGGGCGTGCTGGCCTTCACGCGCGTGCTCACCGCGGACCACATCGGCGCGCAGGTGGGCAGCGGCGCGCCGGCGACGGAGCTGGGGGAAATTCTGGACGCGGACCTCTATTTCAATCCGGGAGATTCGCGCATCACCTTCGCCACGCCGCAGGCGCTCGCCGCTGCGCCCGCCGCGTATGACCTGGAATCGGTGCTGACGCACGAACTGGGGCACCTTTTCGGCTTCAGCCATTCCGCCGTCTGGAGCGCGATGATGAATCCTTTCGCGCCCGCGCCCGGCAACTACACCGGAGCGCGCCCCACCGCGCAGCAGCCGGACGCGCCGCTCGGCGAAGACGACCGCACCGGCCTGCGCGTCCTGTATCCCAGCGCGGGCGACACCACACACATCGGGAGCATCACCGGACGCGTTCTCCCGGCCAATGCCCTCGCCCTGCCCGCGGCGCCCGCGGGCGTCACCGGCATCTTCGGCGCGCACGTGGTGGCCGTGGATGCCTCCAGCGGCGCGGTGATCGCCGGCGTCCTGGGCGGGTGGAGCTGCAGCGGAGCGGGGCCGCCGCAATTCGACGGCAGCTATCGCTTCGACCGCCTCGCGGTGGGCGCGGCACAAAGCTATCAGGTCTACGCGGAGCCGCTCAACGGAGCCGTGGATCCCTCGGCGGTCAGCAATGCCCTGGGCGCGCTGTGCCGCAACGTCTCGACCGACCCGGGCTGGCCCTCCGCGGCGGCGTGCGTCGTGCCCCCGGTGGATATCGAATTCACCACCCGCATCCGGACATCTCCTTGAGCGCGGGAACCCGCCCAAATATGCCGCACGAGAAATCCCCAAGGTGTAAAATGTTTTTCTAGGGAGTTCGCCTCGGAATTTCCGGACAACGTGTCCGAATTCGGTCGTTCCTCCCGGGATTGGCAGCGCAGTAAAGTCTGGAGAGCGCGAAAATGAGCACCCGACCGAACAACCCCGCCGATATCAAAGAGACCGTGCGCCAGGAATGGACCGGCGCCGCGCCGCTTTGGAAAAAGTGGAATCACAAGTCCGTCGTGCAGTCGCACGCGGCCACGCAACTGGTCGTGCAGGGGGCGGAGTTGCAGCCCGGGATGCACGTGCTGGATCTGGCCAGCGGCACGGGCGAGCCCTCGCTCAGCCTGGCGAAGGCCGTGGGATCCGCAGGGCGCGTGGTGGCCACCGACCTGGTGCCGGAGATGCTCGAAGCGGCCCGCGAAAACGCGCGCGCGCAGGGACTCTCCCAGATGGAGTTTCAGGTGGCGGACGCGGAGCACCTGCCCTTCCAGGCCGGTGAATTCGACCGCGTCACTTGCCGCTTCGGCCTGATGTTCTTCCCCGAGGTCCAGAAGGCGCTGGCGGAAATTCGCCGTGTGCTGAAGCCCGCCGGGCGCGTTTCCTTCGTCGTCTGGGGCGCCTTCGAGGAAAACCCCCTCTTCTCCCTCACCCTCGGACCGTTCCTGAAACATGTGCAGATGCCGCCGGCCCCTCCGGATGCGCCGGGTGTGTTCCGCTTCGCCGACCAGGCGCATCTCACCGCGACGCTCACCGCGGCGGGAATCCGCAATGTGCGCACGGCCAAAAACCACGTGGCCTGGCCCTGGCCGGGCCCCGCGGAAGAGGCCTGGGAGTCCATCCGCGAGCGCGCAGCTCCGTTCAAGAAGCTGGTCGCGGCCCTTCCTCCGGAAAAAACTCCGGAAGTGATGCACGAAGTTCTGGAAGGCCTGCGCCGCTTCCACGACGGCGAAAAGATCGGCTTGACGGCCACGCTGATCTCCGCCACCGGCGCGGCCTGAAGGGCCGCGCTTCGCGCCATCCCCTTTACGCCGCGCCCGGCGCGGAACAGACCGCAGCGATCAGCTCGGCCAGGACCCGCGCGCAGATTTCCACCGAAGCGAGCTCCACGTACTCTTCCCGTCCATGCAGGCCCCGGCCCGCGGGACCGAAGACAACTCCCGGGATGCCTGCCGCGGCCAGCAGCGCGGTGTCCGTCCAGGGAGCCATGCCCGCCAGGCGCACACTGCCCGTGACCGCACGGATGGCCGCGGCCGCGGCGCGCGCGATGGGCGCTTCTGGCGAAATTTCGTACGCGGGGCGCGCGCCGAGTGGCCGGACGGTGGCCGCAAACTCGGGATTGCCGGCGCGCAGCTCCGCGAGACACCGCTCCAGCTCTTCCCGCGCGGACTGCTCCGTCTCCCCCGGCAGGAGCCTGCGCTCGTATTTCAGGCGGCACTCCGCGGGATAGCTGGATAGCTCCTGCCCGCCGGCGATCAACGAAGCGTGCAGCGAGGCCTGGCCGAGCAGCGGGTGCGGCGGCGGAAGACGCAGGCGCGCTTCCACCTCATCGAGGGCCCGCAGAACGCGGCCCATCGCGCGGATGGCGTCGCGGCCTTCGCCGGGCATGCTGCCGTGCGCGGCGCGCCCCTGCGTGGTCACTTCGAACCACGCGTAGCCCTTGTGCGCGACGACCAACTGCAGATCGGTGGGCTCGAGAACCACGGCGCAGCCGGCAGTGACATGCTCGAGAAGTGCCGCGGTCCCCAGGCTGTTGCACTCTTCATCCACCACGGCGGCGAAAAAGAGCGGCTGGGCCAGAGCTTGGCCGCTGCGCGCAATGGCCACCGCCGCGGCGGCCATCGCTGCCACGCCGCTCTTGATGTCCAGCGCCCCGCGCCCGTAGAGCCGTCCTTCCTTCTCCCGGGGCGTGAACGCCTCGGGCATGTCCCCCGCGCCGACGGTGTCCATGTGCGCCAGGATCGCCAACCCGGCGCGCGGTTTGCCGCCGGCCCCGGCCGGGGCCTGCGGACCGAGCCAGGCGGTGACGTTGGGGCGGCCGGGCGCGGCTTCCGCGAGTTCCGCTTGAATTCCCTGCTGGCGCAAAAATGCGCAGAAAAATTCCGCGGCCGCTTTTTCGCCTTGGGCCCCCGGAACCAGCGTGGAATTGACGGAATCGATGGCCACCAGATCGCGCAGCAGCGCGTCCAGCAGCGCGCGGTCGATTTCGTGCGGCGCGCTCATGCCCCGCTCGCGACCGGCTCGACCCAGCCGCCGCCGAAGAGCAGCCCTGGACCGAGGGAAGCCAGGAACACGGGCTGGCGCTCCGCGGCCGGAACCGAGGCCTGCGCGGCGAGCGCCGCATGCAACGCCGCGCCACAGGTGGACGATCCAAGATTTCCGCAGGTTCTGGCGATCAGCGGGAATTTCCCCGCGGGCACGCCGAGATGCCGCGCGAGTAGCTCGACCAGCCGCGGGTTGGGCTGGTGCGTGGCAAAGCCCGCGGCCTCGGCCAGCGCAAAGCCGCTGCGCAGGGCGGCGGCGCGCAACACTTTTTCCATGCGCGAGACGGCCGCGCGGGAGAGCGCCTCTCCATCGAACTGCACATCCAGCGTTCCGCCCGGTGCGCCGGCATCGGCGGGCGCCACGCGAATGGCCGCCGCATATTGCCCGGCGCAGCCGAACTGGAATTCCCCCAGCCGGTAGGCGTTCTCTCCGGCGGCACGTGCCTGCAGGAGAAACGCGCTGGCGCCATCGCCGAAAAGCCCGCCGAATTCGCCAACCACGCGCCCCGGCGCGAGAATGCGGCTGTGCACGTCGGCGGAGACCACCAGAATCGTCCGGGCCAGCCCCGCGGCAAGATAAGCCCGCGCCGCGGCCATAGCGTTGAGCAGCCCGAGGCAGGCGCCGCCGATATCCAATGCGCCGCAGTTTTCCCGTGCCAGCAGCCGCGAGTGCAACTGCGCGCCGAGCGAAGGATAGGAGTGCTGCGTCTCGCTGGTGGCCAGGATCCAGTCGATTTTCCCCGCGCCGCAACCCGCTATGCGCAGCGCCTGCTGCGCCGCCTGCGCCCCCAGCGTCAGCTCGCTCTCGCCTTCCCCCGCCCGCGCAATGGACTCGATCCCCGCGCGCTTCCGCAGCTTGCCAACAGGCATCCCGAATTCCCGGTCCACCACCTCGGAAGGAACGGTCCGCGACCCAAAAGCCGTGCCAGAACTGATGAGAAAGCCTCCTTCTACGGGGTCGCTCGCGATCACAGCGGTTTTCACTGGAAGTTCGGCAACTGCTGGCCCATCCGACGCGGCGATGGCCGCCAGGATGCTTTCGATGCTCGACGGCCTGCCCATCAACAGCGCGCCCAGGTCGGGTGCACCGGTGGACGATTCGAGGGCGCGGAGGAAACTCACCCAGGCCATGGAATCGAGAACGCCTTCTTCCACGAGATCCACGTTTTCGCGTGGAAGAGCTGCGTCCGGGGCAAGCTCCCTGCGCAGACAGCTTTCGATCAAGCGGCGTGCGCGGCTGGCATCCATGGTCTTGGGCATCAAAACTCCTCGAGCCATTCCCGGCTGGGCAAAGGAAATAGTGTATCCAACATCACCCAGCAACGGTCATGGAAAGGCCGCGTGAGGCCCAGGCGAATATAGTGATGCGGGCAGCAGATGACTTTGTTGTGAAAACGGGAGTTGAAGAAGCGTTCGAGGCGGGCATGGCGGTTGGCGCCGCGATGCTCGGCGAGCGCGGCTTCCATGAACTCGTTCCAGTCACGATCCACCATGGGCAGATCGCGGAGCGCCTCACCCGAAGGAAGAACGAGCGAGGCGCGCAACTCGTTGCCGCAGAGCTCGAGCCGCACGTTCTGCGTTTCGCAGCCGCAGATCGAGCGCTGCGCCTCGGCTGGCGCGGCGTACAAGCCCGCGCCGCGCCGGCTCTCGCGGATTTTGCAGCCGAATAGTTCGGCGAGGGAACGCGCAGTTTCCGCTTTGCGCAGGTAGGGGACAATTTCCGCCTCCGCTACTTCCCCAACTTTCTGCAGCCCTCTTGTGGAAGTCCGGTCCTCGACGTGTGGCGGAGGCGCGGGAAGGCTCAGGAGACTGCCTTCGAGAATGTCGCCGCGGCGATGCGGAAAATACGCCCATCCTTTGCCGCGCGGCGGCAGAGGCCGCAGGGAATGGATTTTTTCGGCTTCGCGCGCGAGGCCGATGATACAAAACGCCGGCCCCATCCGGGTGATTTCCGTAATGAGGAGTTTCGTCACGCTAGGCGCTCCGGGGCGGGCGTTTCTTGCGGGGAGGCTTGTATTTTTCGGAGACGAGATGGCGCACTTCGACGGAGTGACCCTGCCCGCGCCACCATTCAGCCAAACAATCAGCAGCGATGCGGCGGTGGCATTTCTCGGGACCCGGTTCGGAACACAGCAGAGCCATGGGCGCATCGGGCGGTGGCATCTCGAGAGAATGCGGCACGTCACGTTCTTTCAGCAACGCAAGAAAGGCGGCTTCGTAGCAGTTCCAGTCCTTCGTGGTGCGATAGGTCTTCAACAGCTCCGGCGTGGGCGCGAGCAGCACCTGGTGCTTATAGGAGATGCCGGCGAGGCGCTCCAGAAAGTAGGCCAGATCGGGATGCTTGGCGAAGCCCGAAAGCTGGCCGCCGCGGTGCTGGCGTATGTCGAGTACTTGTTTCACGCCGGCCGCCTGCAGCAAGGAAAAAAACTCCTCGGCCGTCTTGCCCGCGAAGCCGATGGTGCAGAGTAGGATGTGCATGGCGGCTAGAAAGATTCCAGCGCTTCGGGCGAAACCCGGAAGGCATATTTCTCGGACTGGAGGCGCAGGGCGTCCTCGAGGGCGGCGTCGCGGCCGGAAGTGAAGAGCGCGTCACTGGTCACATCCGCAAAACCGTGCAGGGCGAGGAGGCGATCTTCCGCTTCGCGCTGCGATTCGAGCGCACCGCCGCGGCGGATGTGCTGCGGCGCAACTCCGGCGGCCACCAGCGCGGGGCAGATGAGCAGAAAGCGATGGCATTCCAGGGGGTCTTCCTCCGCGCACAGCAGGGCGATATTGCCTCCGTGCGCGAGGGCGAGGCCGCGGTCGAGGCCGCTGCGAAACTCCGCGGAGTTGCGGCGCTTCGCATAGTCCACGAGACCGTCAGAGCGGTACGCGCGGGGGTCGCCGGGGCGGCCCCCCAGCTCCTCCCCGAGAAATTCGTAGCGGATGCCGGCGGAGGCCAGCGCTTCCTCTAAGAATTCGCGGTTGAACTGGGGAAAACGCGAACTGGCAGGGCGGCTGCGGACATCGCCAAGGATGCCAATGGAATGGCGCTGCAAGGCGGCGAGGAGCGCCTCGGCCTCCAGATTCGAGTGACCAACGGTGAAGAAAGCGCCGGATTGTGACGGGGGCATCACGGGAAGCCAGCGGGCGTATTCTGCCGAATTCTGCGGCCAGGAACAAGGGCGGTCTTCAAAGACAGGGGGAACGAGACGAAATTCGAAAGCGCCTAATGAGGAAGAACGAGTTTCGAGTTTCGAGTTTCGAGTTTCGAGTTTCGAGTTTCGAGTTTCGAGGTATGACAGAGTTCAATGCATTTTTCTAACAGCAACAACCTGTCAGTCGGCAGGGCGGGCGCGGCGTTCCAGCGCGGAGACCACGCGGTCGAGCTCCTCGACGAGCGGCGTCACTCCGGCGGCGCGGAACTCCTCGACCAGAGCGCGGTAGTACCACAGCGTGCCTTCTTTGCGCCCGTGAAAGCGCTCGAAGACCGCGTCGCCGAGCAGGCGATGGTCGGCGAGAATCTCGCGTACGTTGGAAAGCTTGTCGGCGGCGGAAACCAGGCGGACCTCGGGCGATTCCCGGCGCACGCGGCGGATGTAGCGCTCCTTGCGTTCGCGCCACGGCGGGCGGAAGGTTTCGTCGGTGTCCGTGCAGCCCGCGACGATGCGCGCCACGCGCGTCCCGAACTTGCGGCGAATCTCGCGCAACCGCGGCAGGCCGCCCTGATCCTCCACGGCGTCGTGCAGCAGCGCGGCGATGACCGCGTTCTCGTCGCCGCCATACTGGATCACAATGGAAGCCACGGCCAGGAGATGCCCGACGTAGGGGTGTTCCTTGCCCTTGCGCGTCTGCCGGGCGTGGATGCGCGCGGCGTAGCCCAGCGCGCGGATGAAGCGGGAGGTCAGGGCGGGCGCGTGCGGCGCTTTCTTTGGCGGCGTGCGGCGCGCTCTTTTTTTCGGCGTGGACATATGCGCTGATACGTATACTAGTATGCCACGGGAACGAAGACGAGGACGGCGGAACGAAACGCAAATTATTGTATGCTCGGCAGCGAATTATGAATGCAGCGGAACCCATCGTGGTGACCCAGGTCTACCCGCAGGTGGAAGCCCGCCTCATCGAGTTGCTGCGCGCGCTTTCTCCCGAAGACTGGCGCCGCGCGACCCTCTGCCCCGGCTGGACCGTGAAGGACATCGCCGCGCACCTGCTGGATACTAACCTGCGCCGCCTGTCTATGGCCCGCGACGCATTTTTCGGCGAGGCGCCGGAGAACGCGAACAGCTACGAGGGCCTGGTGCGCTTTCTCGACCGCTTGAATGCCGATTGGGTGCGCGCCGCCCGGCGCATCAGCCCGCGCCTGCTCACCGATTGGATGGAGATCACCAGCCGCGAGGTCTGCGCGCACTTCGCTGCGCTCGATCCCTTCGCCAAGGCGCCGTTCTCCGTGGCCTGGGCCGGCGAGAGCGAATCGCTCAACTGGTTCGATATCGCCCGCGAGTACACCGAGCGCTGGCACCACCAGCAGCAGATCCGCCTGGCGGTGGCGCGCCCGGGCAGCTCCACGGCCTCGGACATCCTGACCCGCGAGCTCTACTATCCCGTGCTGGATACCTTCATGCGCGCGCTGCCGCGGACGTATGCGCAGGTGGACGCTCCGGAAGGCACAACCGTGAAAGTGACCGTGACCGGCGAGGCCGGCGGCGCCTGGCTTCTCCTCCGCCGCGCCGCCGCGTGGCAGCTCACAAATACGGAGCCGGCTTCCCTCGCCGCCGAAGCCGCCATCCCGCCAGATCTCGCCTGGCGCCTCTTCACCAACAGCCTCCCCGCCGAAGCGCGCCGCGCCGTGCAGACGCGCGGCGACGCGCGCCTCACTGCTCCGCTCTTCCAGGCCGTCGCCGTCATGGCCACGCCGAAAAGTCATTAGTGAAATTGGGTTGGGGACCAGATGCCAGGTGCCTATTTCGCTTGGGTCGTGGAAACCGGACGTAGTGAATAGAGGATGGTATTGATATCTGCTTGGGAAGGTCTGTTTTTCGAGCCGCGTTCCGCCCCGATCAAAATCTCAATTTTACGATCCTGCGCATCGAATGCCTCAATGTTGACCACATCGTCTTGTGCCGGACCGCCCTTTTGGAAGCCTCGAAACCGGCTGGTCTCGAAGGAATACAAACCACCTTTGATCCCCGTCATCCATATTTGCTTCAGGGTGAGGAAAACCGAGTTGCTCACCATTTCCTGCCTGGAGGAAAGCAACCGTAAGTCTCCGGGGGTAAGGTTCCACATCCAGGAACGCAGTGCATATCTTGAACGCACAGCCTCGTCACCAAGCACAGCCCGGAGCTCCACTCCACGCTTCGTCGAGCTCTGCTTCATTAGATCCAGTTCATTGGCACTTTGCGCTGAGTCAAAAATCGTAACGAATTGCCCGCCTGAGAAGTTGAGCGTGGCGACCGACTCAAATTTTCTTTCTCGCTTCACGTCGGTCCATGGCGATTCGAATTCGTATCCGAAATAGGAGAATGTCCTTCCTTTGGATGGCTCGGTCGCGACGACGGGCAGCGGCGTCGGCACAACCCATAACTCGGCCGCATTGCGAACCTCCCACTTCGTATAAAGAAGAACGCCAATCGGGCGTGCATAGATGGCAAGGAACACACCCATGACAACGCACCTGATTGTCGAGGGCCTTAGGATGCGCCGAACGCTCAAGAGATTCGGAATGCCTCGTTTGGAACTTGTACGAATGATTTACTTAAGCCCCGCATCGTACACCCGCTTTACCCGCTTCTACAACACTCTGGAATGCGCACACTCAGGAAGCGAGTCCGCATTTCTCGTGCTCCCCCTGCAAAACGGGACACGTAGGTTAGGTAGGGACTGGGGCCTCCCAGATCAACTTCATCGGGCTACGAGCGAATCATCGTCAGCAGCATTTTGAATCGGGTGAGCGCCTTCAGCGAGTGCGGTTGATTTGCCGGCATGAGGACCGCTTCTCCGGCTCTCGCCATCAGCGGTTTGCCGGAAATCACGATTTCCACTTCGCCCTCTAAGACATGCGCCAGCGCGTCGAACGGTGCGGTATGCTCGCTGAGACCCTGGCCCTCGTCGAAAGCGAACAGCGTAACGGTCCCTGTGGCGCGCTTCACCAGCGTCCGGCTGACCACTGCTCCATCTTGATACGCCACCAGCTCCGCCAGCGAAACCGCTTCCGCCGCGGGCATCTCGCCCTTGCTTGGTGCATTTGGTGAACTCATCTTTAACCGCCTCCGCTGCGACTCTCTGACGGTATCACGAGCGATCTGAAAATAGGCGCTTCCCGGAAGCGTACCGGGAGTCAGAGGATGAAAACGGGAAAAGTTGGTGGCCTAGAAGCCATCTGGCTCTGTTGACATCCTCGTGACAACTATGAAAATTCGCAGGAGCCGACGGGTCGAGTTTGTTGTTTGCTACGGAGGCAGGAGGCGCGATGGCCGAAGTCGGACTCCTGCCTTTTGCTCGCATCGCCCTGCAAGTCTCCAAGGCGGTGCTTCCGCGTTACCGCAGCCGTTTCAGCAGGCGCCAATTCACGCAGCCGCAGTTGCTGGCCGTCCTCTGTCTGATGCGCTACGAGGACTGGACCTTTCGCGAAGCCCAGGTGCGATTGGGCGGGCACCGCGAATTGCGTCAGACGTTGGGGCTCGTGAGTGTGCCCGATTTCACGACTCTGTATCGCTTCCTGAAGCGTCTCGACGACCAGACCATCGATCGAGCGGTCGGCGAGGCGGTGCGCCGGTTGCGCGGTTCGCGATGCCGGGGGCGCAGGCGGGCTCGCGTGGCCGTGGACGCGACGGGCTTGGCGCAGGGAGCGGTCAGCACGTTCTTTGTGCGGCGCATGCATCATCACGGGTAAAAACCGCTGTCGTGGCGCCACTGGCTGAAGTGGGTGGTCGTGGCGGATCTGGATCAACAGTTCTTGTTGTCGCAGATCGCGCGACGCGGTCCGTGCAACGACTGCGCGAATTTGCCCGCCGTCGTCGAAGCGGCTTCCGAGCAAACGCGCATCGGGCTGGTCCTGGCCGACGCCGAGTTCGACAGCGGGAGAAATCGCACGTATATCCGGCAGCATCTCGGGGCGCGGAGGGTGATCCCCGCCAAGCGCGGAAAGAAAACGTGGCGCGTGCGTGGAGTGCGTGCCGAGATGCGGCGGGCGTTTCCGCGAAAGCTCTACCGGCGCCGCGCCCTGATCGAAACCCTGTTCTCTTCGGTGAAGCGCAAGCTCTCGGCTCGCGCACCGGGTCGCTCGCTGCGGATGCAGATGCGCCAAGCCCTGCGGCTCGGACTGAGTTTCAATCTGTATCGCTTGAGGCATCGCTATCCTTTCCTGAGGATGTCAACAGAGCCAGATAACTTTTAGAATGATCTGCCTTTTTCTGTTGACTTTGGCTCTTGATGTGCCTCATTCTTTCTATCCTGGCCGAAAAAACTCACAGGAGAGTTCTATGCGACTCCGAACAGTTCTTTCGCTGGCCACCCTCTTTGTACTCTGCTTTACCGTCGCTGTGTGGTCGCTACCCGTGAACACCCGCCCTTTGCTCAGCGGCCTCGCATCGTCAAATCCCACAGTCACGGGAAAACTCTCCGCGATTGGAGTTGCCTCGCTCACCAATGATGTGAAGAAATCACAAGACGCCGAACCCATGCAATTCCTCATTGATGACAACACCAAACTCGAAGGGAAGCTTACAGTCGGTGCGCAAGCAACGGTCGAATACCGCGCGTCGGACAATGGTAAAAACGTTGCCCTGCACGTTGTCGTTCAGCCGGTGGCATCTCTTCACGAACATTAATTGCAACGGCTCATTTTTCTCTTGCTAGCCGAATCCTTCTGAACCCATTCGCGCTCGACGCATCCAGCCTCCCTGCGCGATATTTTTTGAACCGCGAGGCGACTGATGCGCACGACTCTGAAAATGATCCTGCCCCTCATTATCAGCGTGTCCGCTGTCTCTCTGCTGTTCGCTGGTTATCAGGTCCGCACAGAGCGCCGCAATCTACGCCGGGATCTCTCGCGACGCTCCCAAGTTCTTGCAGAAAGCCTGCAGACAAACATCGAGCCTCTCTTCGAACGCGCGAATGAAAAAAACAATGAAAGGTATATGCAGCGTCTCGTGGAGCGGTTCGGCAAGCACGATCAATTCAAAGGTATCGCCGTCTATGACACGGCTGGCACTGCTCTAGCCATGACTTCCGGCCTCGCCGCGCTGCTCCGCACCTGCCCGGCCACCGCAGCGCACGCCGTCCAACAAGATGCGGCCACCGAGGACTATGTCGTCATCGGCGACGCTCCGTTCCAGATCTACGCTCTGCCGCTACATCGGGCTGGAGAAATCGTGGGGGCACTGGCGCTCGTCAATGACACTGCTTACATCGATGCCCAGGTCTCCCACACGCTTCGCGATTCACTGGTGAATGCCGGCGTTCAGACTCTGCTCATCGCCGGACTCGCTCTTCTCCTCGTCCGCTGGAATTTCATTGCCCCGCTCGCGCGAACTGCAAAATGGCTCAGCATCCTTCGCACCGGCCAGCCGCATGCTCCTCCGGCTCTTTCGCAGAGCGAAATCTTTGCTCAGTTCAATCAAGAGGTCACGCACCTCGCCAACGATCTCACCTCTGCCCGCGCCGTCGCCGAAGAAGAAGCCCGCCTGCGCGACTCCCATGTTTCTCTATGGACCGCCGAGCGCCTGCGCGTCAGCTTCCGCGCCAAGCTGCAGGGCACGCCCCTTTTTGTGGTTTCCAATCGCCAGCCGTACATCCACACCTTCAACGGAAAAAAATCCATCGAAGTCATCGTCCCGGCGAGTGGGCTGGTCACCGCGCTCGAACCCGTCCTCCTGGCGTGCGACGGCACTTGGGTTGCCCACGGCTCGGGCAGCGCCGACCGCGCAGTCGTGGACGCGCACGACCGTCTCCGTGTGCCGCCCGATCATCCGAGTTACACGCTGCGCCGCGTCTGGCTCACCCCCGAAGAGGAGCGCGGCTACTATGCCGGCTTTTCCAATGAAGGCCTCTGGCCGCTCTGCCACATCGCGCACACCCGCCCGGTCTTCCGCCCGCAGGATTGGGAGCGCTACCAGGAAGTCAATCGCCACTTCGCCGACACCATCCTCCAGGAAATGCAGGGCACCGAATCACCGATACTTCTGGCGCAGGACTATCACTTTGCTCTGCTGCCGCGCATGGTCAAGGAAGCTCGCCCCGATGCCCGCGTCGCCATTTTCTGGCACATTCCCTGGCCCAATCCCGAAGTCTTCGGCATTTGTCCCTGGCAGCGCGAGCTTGTTGACGGTCTTCTCGGCGCGGACCTCATCGGCTTTCACATTCAGTCGCACTGCAACAATTTCCTGGAAACCGTCGAGCACGCCTTGGAAGCTCTCACCGAATGGGACCGCTTCGCCGTCAACCGCCAGGGCCATGTCACTCGCGTGCGTCCCTATCCCATCAGCGTCGCGTTTCCTGACAGCAGTCAGACGCGAGTCCCGCTGCGCTCCCCGGGCAAGGAGCGTGCCGATCTATTCGCCGAGCTCGGCGTCGAAGCCTCTCTCCTCGGCCTCGGCGTAGACCGTGTTGATTACACCAAAGGCATTCTCGAGCGCTTCCGCGGCATCGAGAGATTCCTCGAACTGTTTCCCGTCTACCTGAACCGCTTCACTTTCGTTCAGATCGGCGCACCTAGCCGCACCCACATCGACCGTTACCACCATTATCTTGAGGAAGTCTCCGCGGAAGCCGATCGCATCAACGCCCGCTTCCAAACCGCCCTCTGGAAGCCCATCGTGCTATTGAAGCGCCACCATTCACACGAGGAAATTGCGCGCTTTTATCATGCCGCTTCGGTGTGCCTCGTCACATCGCTCCACGACGGCATGAACCTCGTCGCCAAAGAATTTGTCGCCGCGCGCGACGACGAGCGTGGCGTTTTAATCCTCAGCACTTTCGCCGGCGCCGCGAATGAACTCTCCGACGCGCTCCTCGTCAATCCCTATGATGTGCAACACCTGGCTCTGACCGTTTGCCGCGCCCTGGAAATGCCGGATGAGGAACAGACTGCCCGGATGCAGCGCATGCGCCGCGGCGTCCGGAAACACAACGTCTATCGTTGGGCCGCAAATCTCCTCTCTGACCTGACCGAAATTCGCATTGATACTCCGGAGCGCGCCGAAGTGCCATGAACCCCGCCCAACGCCGATTCCTCATACAACCTGGAGACTTGGTCGAATCAGCCTCAGGACATCTCTCCTCTGGCCGCGTCACTCATCTTTTTTCTCAGTGGCCTATTCTCGCTCCTCCGATTCGCGAAGCTTCCCATATCGTCCTGTTCCTCGATTTTGATGGCACCTTGGTCCCCATCGCTCCGCGTCCCGGGCAAGTTCGGCTGCGGGCCGCGACACGCGGACTCCTACGGCGCCTCGCCCCTCACCCTCGTCTCTCTCTCATCGTCATCAGCGGTCGCCGCCGCGCTGAACTCCAGCGGTTCATCGGCATTCGCGGCATCCGATATCTGGGCCTTTATGGCTGGGAACATGATGGTAAAGTGCAGCTTCCCATTCAAGCGACCACTGCCCTGCGCTGTGCCCACAACACGCTCAGAAATCTTCTTTCGGCGTCTCCCGGCGTCTGGATCGAAGACAAGCGCCATAGTCTTTCCATCCATCTTCCCGACACGGCTCAAGCATTGCGGCGCAATCTTCGCCGCACCCTTCGCGTGCTCCTTCGGCCATTCCTTGACCACCTGCACATTTTCGAAAACTGTCGCGACTTTGAAATTGTTCCGCGCTCGAATCAAGGCAAAGGCCGCGCCGTGCGTGATCTTCTCGCTCAGCCAACCTTCCGCCGCGCTTTGGTCATCTATTTCGGCGATGATCTCTCCGACGAACCCGCCTTCGCCGCCATCCCCCATGGCGTCTCCGTCCACGTCGGTTCGCCTCGCGCGACGTCCGCCCGCTATTTCCTTCGCAATTCCGCGGAAGTCACCGCCGCACTCAAACGATTGGAGGCTGCTCTTTCATGAACATTGCCGAAACACCTTTCGAATTCTTCACCGTTGCTTATCTCACACGTATCGGCAACCAGTCCGCCTGCACGCTCTCCGAGCTGCTCTCCGGACTCGAACATTGCAGCGACAACTCCATCTTTCATCACACCTATCAAACTCTCGGTGCCCACCACTTCCTGACGGAAGGTTTTTCGAATGATTTCGCCCAGTGGGTGCTTGCCGCTGCGAACCGCGACCCGCTCGCCGAGCAGCTCGCCGCCCTCGACATCCGTGACTACGTCTCTATCGCCGCCCTCCGCAGCGATCTCTGCCGTCTCGTCCGGGATTACTGCGCCGAGCATCCGCAGTTCGCCGCGCAATCCGCCCTCGAACCTTTCTACTTCTGCGAAAGCGTCGAGGTGACCGCGCCTCTCCGCTACAAAGCCGCCACGCTCGAACAATTCCGCTACGGTCTCGAACGCCTCAGCCACGCCGCTTTCTACTTTCATTTCATTTCCTCTCGCCTTCGCCTGCACCTCCAGACCAACGATTTTTCGCTTTGGCTGAATGGCGGTCTCGGCCTTTCCACTCTCGCCTCGAGTTTCAATCGCATCGACATCTACACCAACACGCTCGACACCGTGCGCAGCAAAATGTTCCGCCTCATCGATCGGGAACAGAGGAAACCATGATCGAAGCGCCCGTTGCACTGCGTATCCCCCTGGATGCCTACGCCGCGCTTCTCGGCGCCGGGGAAATCGATGAGCTCCGCGCTCTCGCCGCTCCGCTCAAGGGCCGTAGGGTCCAGATGGTCAATTCCACCGCCGTCGGCGGCGGCGTCGCGGAAATTCTCAACCGCCTCGTGCCTCTCGCACAGGAGCTCGAACTCCCCATTCGCTGGGATGTCATGACCGGCGGCGAAGATTTCTTCGAAGTCACCAAATCCTTCCACAACGCCTTGCACGGCGGCTCTTATCATCCTTGCGCCAAAGACTTCGAAATCTTTCTCGCCTACAACGAACGAAATCGTGCGCGCCTCTCCTTGGACGCAGAATTCACCGTCATCCACGACCCGCAACCCGCCGCGCTCATTGATGCGCGCCGGAGCGGCTCGGGTCATTGGATCTGGCGCTGCCACATCGATCTTTCCCACCCTCATCACGCTGTCTGGACTTTTCTCGAAAGGTTCGTCTCGCACTATGACGGCGCCATCTTCTCTTCGCCCGAGTTTTCCCGGCACCTTCCCATTCCGCAATATCTGTTCTATCCCGCCATCGATCCTCTCTCCGACAAGAATCGCGATCTCGATCCCACTTTCGTATCTGGCGTTCTCGAGCGCTACAACATCGATCCCCGCCGGGTCATCCTCACCCAAATCTCCCGCTTCGATCGCCTCAAAGACCCTGTGGGCGTCATTCGCGCCTATCGCATCGTCAAGCGCTATTTCGATTGCCAGCTTGTCCTCGCCGGGGGCAGCGCCTCCGACGACCCCGAAGGCTCCGCCGTCCTAAAAGAAGTCCTCCACGAGGCCGGCAACGACCCCGACATTCACGTCCTCGAACTTCACGCCTGGGCCCCGCTCGAAGTCAACGCCCTCCAGCGCGCCTCCACTATCGTCATCCAAAAAAGTCTCCGCGAAGGTTTTGGCCTCACCGTCACCGAAGCGCTCTGGAAGAAGAAACCTGTCGTCGCCTCAGCCGTCGGCGGCATCCCCACGCAGATCATCCATAAACACACCGGCCTCCTCGCGCATTCCGTGGAAGGCACGGCCTATCAAATACGTTATCTGTTGTCGCATCCGGAAATCGCCGCGAAACTCGGGGAGCACGGCCACCAGCATGTCAAGGAAAACTTCCTCATCACGCACAATCTCAAGAACTACATCGTCCTCTTCTTGAGCCTCTTGCGTAAGTAATGTCTGGTTACAGATCTACCGTAGTTTTTCCAGACATATCGCGCGGAAAGGTCCTGGGGAACTTATATCGAACGAAGAGATTGGTAGCGTTGAAAGTACAGAGTAACGTTTTCATAGACAACGCCTCACTGCGAATCGCGAACGCAGGAAGCAGTCTCTTATTATCCATCTACCCACTGGGGCGAGGTTGATTGATACAGCGCCCAAATGCCTCCGCTCGTCTCAACTTGCTGCTAACCGCCCGATGATTGTCAAACCGGGACATACGCAGCATACCCCGCCCGTCCGGAATGTCTATTAGCAGCTACAAATCCTTCCCTTTTCGCACACCAATAAGCACTGGAAAACATTCCGATACGGCTGGAATGGTGACATATCCGCGACAACTTTCAGCCGAGCCGTCGTCAGCCTTGGCCAGTCCTTACTTCTGAATGCTCCTCGGTTCTGGGCTGAGTTGTCTTTGGAACAGCGACAAACATTGCAGCAAGTTTTTTTCGCGTGGTGTTCAGCATAGGGACAGAACTTATCGAACCGCTGAAACCAGCTTGCTTTTTCTGCAGTTAGAGACGAATCCGGTCAACAAAGAAGAGTTGGTAGCGCTAACGGGAATCGAACCCGTATTTCAGCCTTGAAAGGGCCGCGTGCTAACCGTTGCACCATAGCGCCACCGCTGTGAGGCCGTAACCTTACTAGAATAGGAGAAAACGGAGGATTGGTCAAAGCGGCCTGGGGTGACGGGAAGAAAAAGACGAAATTCGAAACGCGAAATCCCTTAACAAACACACCCTGCGAGAGGAGACGAGTTTCGAGTTTCGAGTTTCGAGTTTCGAGTTTCGAGTTTCGAGTTTCGAGTTTCGAGTTTCGAGTTTCGAGTTTCGAGTTTCGAGTTTCGAGTTTCCCTTACCCCTGCCGGTCCTGATACTCCTCACGCCAGGCCATCTGCACCGCTTCCAGCTTGGCTTCGTTGGAGGCCTGCGGGTCGCCCGCAAAGCCGGGCAGCTCGCACACCCACTTGTGCAGGTCGGTGAAGCGCACGGTCAGCGGGTCGGTCTCCGGAAACTTGTCCGCCAGCGCGATGGCGATGTCTTCTATCTTGTCCCAACCGAATGTCGCCGGCATGCCTGGCTCCTGCAAGAAGTGGACTCGTGACGCGTGAAAGCCCGCGGGTTCGACAGTCAACAGCTTGTAAAGCTACGCCCAGCAGTAGGGTTTACTGTCGACTTTCAACTGTCAACTTTTGACTTCCCCCGTCACAAATCGCGTCCTCTCAGTGATCCAATTCTTTCGCGTAGTTCTTGTTCCACTCCGGAATCTCCACGGTGATATCCGTTGTCCCGTCGGGTACGCACTGGCAGCCCAGGCGCGACTTCGGCGTGATCCCGGGCGCTTCGTCGAGCTGGTCGAGTTCGGCGTCGGTAGCTTCGTTGCACGTCTCCATGCCCTGCTGCACGATGACGTGGCAAGTGGAGCAGGCGCACACCCCGCCACAGGCGTGGTCCAGGCCCATCTTGAAGCCCTCGGCGATGTCCAGGATGCTTCCCGGAATCCCGTTGTGGCCGTAAGGGAACTGCGCCGGATCGACCTCGACCGTCTTGCCGCTGGGAAGAAACGTAACCTTGTATTTCTTCGTGGCGGTTTTGTATTTGACTTCGTCAATATAGGGGTTGCTGCCGCCCATGTGATTCTCCTCTGCCCTCAAACCTCTGCCAGGCGCCGGCCTTCGAGGGCCGTCGAAAGCGCGCTGTTCATCATCAGCTCGGCCAGGTGCGTGGTCGCCTGGTTCAGCTCGTCAATGCGCGCGCGCACCAGCTTGTAATCGCTGCCCGCGGCCGCGGCCTGCAGCGCCGCGACACTCGCGTCAATCTTTTCGCGCTCGCCGCCGGCGAGCTGCGCGGCTGGAACCGCGGCCAGCGCCTTGGCCGTGGCGGTCAAGATCGATTCCGCCTCGGTGCGCGCTTCGATCAGTTGGCGCTCCGCAAAATCCTGCTCCGCATACTCGATGGACTCCTCCAGCATGCGCTCGACCTCGGCGTCGTTCAGCCCGTAGCTCGGCTGCACTTCCACCGTGTGCTGCTCGCCGGTGCGCAGATCTTTCGCGGCCACCTGCAGGATGCCGTTGGCGTCGATCAGGAATTTCACCTCGATGCGCGGCAGCCCCGCCGGCGCCGGCGGCACCTTCAGCGTAAAGCGCGCCAGCGAGCGGCAATCCTTGGCCATCTCGCGCTCGCCCTGCACCACGTGAATGTCGATCCCTGTCTGGTTGTCCACCCCGGTGGTGTAGAGTTCCTGCGCGCTCGCCGGAATCGTCGAATTGCGCGGGATGATCTTGGCCACCGCGCCGCCGTACGTCTCGATGCCCAGCGAAAGCGGAGCAACATCCAGCAGCAGCATGTTCTTCACCCCGCGCGCCAGGATGTCCGCCTGCACGGCCGCACCGAGCGCCACCACTTCGTCGGGGTTCAGTTCGACGTGCGGCTTGCGGCCAAAGAATTTCTCGACCGTGCTGCGAATCAGCGGCGTGCGCGTGGTGCCGCCCACCAGCACCACTTCGTCCATCTCCGTGGGCTGCAGCTGCGCGTCGGCCAGCGCCTGGCGCACGGGCTTCATGGTGCGCTCCACCACCGGCGCGATGAGCGCATCGAGCGCCGCGCGCGTGAATTCCCGGGCATAGACGGCGCCGCCCGCCAGCGGGAAGCGCAGCGTGGCCTTATCC
>JAIQGG010000008.1 GCA_020072785.1 Terriglobia bacterium
TCGGCGCGGCGATCTTCGCTGGCTTGTCCATGAAACTCCTCGATCCTCAGAATGGGCCGCGCCGGCCGGCACCCGCCGCCCCGGCGCACAAATGGCCTAAGAAAACGCCAAACAAAAGTGTAATCATGCGCGAAGCGCACAGGATTTGCAAATTGGAAAACGCAAAACAACCCATTGCCATCGCGGGAGAATTCGCGGCGAATCGGGCATCAGGACCCAGGACGGAAAACAAAGGGGATATTGCCTGTCATCTCTTCTCCGCTTTACTTCACAAGACCTTTACGGATGGATTCCAATTCCTTCCGGCGCATTCTGCCTGCCTTCGGATAACTCATCCTGAGCTTCTTAAAGGTGTCGAGAATGACCTGGGAAATGATCAGACGCGCGTTCTCTTTGTCATCGGCGGGAACGATATACCAGGGTGCTGTTTTGGTGCTCGTCGCACCGAGACAGGCTTCGTACGCCTTCATATAATGCTTCCACAGCTTCCTCTCCGCGACGTCGGCCTGACTGAATTTCCAATTCTTTTCCGGATTATCGATGCGCGCTAGAAATCGCTTGCGCTGTTCCTCTTTCGACAGATGAAGAAAAAATTTGACGATCCGGGTTCCGTTTCGGTAGAGATGATTCTCCAGATCCACGATGGAACGATACCGCTCCTCCCAAATAGTCTTCTCGTCGAGCAGATCATCTGGAAGTCCCTCGCCGTGGAGAATCTCCGGGTGCACGCGAACAACCAGAACTTCCTCGTAATAAGACCGATTAAAGATGCCGATCCGCCCGCGCTCCGGCAGACGGCAGGTGCTGCGCCATAGAAAATCGTGGTCCAGTTCCTCGGCACTCGGGTGCTTGAAGCTGAAAACCTGGCAGCCTTGCGGATTGATGCCCGACATGACGTGCTTGATGGCGCCGTCCTTCCCGGCGGCATCCATCGCCTGAAAAATCAGGAGGAGCGAATAACGGTTGTATGCGTAAAGGAGGCTCTGCATCGAGCTCAACTTCTGAATATGTTCTTCGAGAAGTTTCTGATACTGTTCCTTCGATTTGTAAAGAGGCTTCACCACCGTCGGCCACTTTTTGAGTGTGATGTCTTTCCCTTCTCGCACGCGAAAGTCTTTCGAATCGATTTTCATCTTTATCCCCTCGGGGTGCTGGCCGTCTCAACTGCGTTTGCCCACTCATATCCTGTTGGAGAATGCCGAGTGCGCCCTCCCCGTGGAGAAGCCGCTCTCGATTCTCTGCCATAAATGACAGATAGAAGATTGCATAGAAGAACGCAAAAAGATATTGCTCGAAGAGTTGCGGATAAAGCTCCGAAGGAGGCAAGTTGAGAAGCGGCGGAAATGTAAATCCTTCGATCTTCAGGACAGTGATTCGTGGCCGACTAGAATGTTGAGAGTGAAGAATCTTCATTGCAGCTTAGGAATGTTTGGATGGTGCGCCTGAATCAATCCCTGTTTGTCAAAATGCCCAGAAGTTGTCCGTCCACCCGCGAAGATGCGGGCGATGCCGTGACGGATTTTGCAAATGGGCACAGAAAACCGTGCATACTTATGATGTGCAAGTAATTCCCACTGGTTGTCACGGGAAGAGAAATGAAACAAGCCTACGTTCGATTTTATGCTGAGTTGAACGACTTTCTTCCGCCAGTGCGACGAAGGCGGGCGACCGCTTATTCTTTTGTAGTCAGCGGGTCGGTCAAAGACATGATCGAAGCCCTGGGTGTTCCGCACACGGAGGTCGATGTCATCCTCGTCAACGGCGAATCCGTGGATTTCTCTTGCCGCGTGCAGGATGGGGACCGGATCAGTGTCTATCCGGCATTTGAATCGATCGATGTAGCGCCTGTGATCCGCCTGAAACGTCAGCCGCTTGGCGAGAAGTGCTTCGTTCTCGATACGCATCTTGGCAGACTGGCCGCGTATCTACGGATGCTGGGTTTCGACACCGTGTACCGCAATGACTGCCAGGATGAAGAGCTGGCGCAAATCGCATCGCGTGAAGGGCGAATTCTCTTAACCCGGGATCAAGGATTGCTGAAACGCAATCTGGTCACCCGCGGTTATTGCGTGCGGGCAACGCTCCCGCGCGAGCAGGTGGCCGAGATAGTGGAACGCTTTGCACTGGCAAGACTGATTGTTCCATTTCAGAGGTGCGTGCACTGCAATGCTTTGCTGCAACCGGTGCGCAAGGAATTGGTGCTTCACCGGCTGTTGCCGGAGACCCGGCAACATTTCGAGGAGTTTTACATTTGTCCGGCTTGCGAGCGGATCTATTGGAAAGGCTCGCACTATCGCCGGATGAGCCATCTCATTGAGACCATCCGAGCCAGGTCCCAGCGACAGCAGGAGGACAATCATCCCTGAGGCCGGGGCGTTGCGCGCGGCTAGTACTATGAATGCCTCTCGGCCATCGGCAACAGAGCGAGAAAAAACACAAGTCGGGTGAAATTGCTCATCTTGAGCGGTTTGCCACTAAACTGGAATCCGCGTATCCCCCGCAGAAAGAATGCTTTGCGGAATCTGGGCGGGTTTCAGCTCTGGCCCTCGGAATGCTCCCATCATTTGGGCAATATGGCCTAGCATAGATAGAGCGAACTCCAATGCTGAAGCCCGGTCTCCTCCGGTCTCTTCCCGCAATTCCCTCCCCCGTTCTTACCGTCTATTTGGACACGGACCGAGCTGATTCCGATAATCGCAAGCTCACTCCCGCCTACAGGACCTGGTTACGGTCCCAGGCCACTGCCCTAGCTGGGACTGTAACTCCAAGAGAGAAAAAACTCTTTCTCGAACAACTGGCGCGGGTCGAAGAATACCTCCGAGCCCATCGGCCACGCGAGCGCGGCCTTGCCATCTTTGCGGGTCCCACAACCTGGGAAGTCGTGTCTCTTCAATTGAAGCTCAGGAACGATCTCTCCTGGGGTCGTCCGTCGCTATCCCAATTGTTGTGGCTGATGGATGAGCATAGGGCGTGCGGAACCGTGGTTGTGATCCGAAAGGGCGCGCGCTTTTATCTGTACTGGCTCGGAGAACTAATCGAACTGGAGAAAAAAGAGTTCGTGGCAGACGTTTTAGAGTGGAAGAAGAAGGATCTCGGAAAATTTGAGCGCACCGGAACACGTACGCTCCCCGGAATACACAAGCCTCGAGGGTCGCAGCACGATGTTTTCGACCATCGCATGGACGCCCAATACCAGCACTTTTATCGTGAAGTCGCCGAAGGCATTCAGCTTCACTGGGCAGAGAAGGGCAGTCAGCGCACCGTGTTCTTGGTCGGGCTGGAGGAAATGGCGAACGGTGTTCTGGAAGAACTTCCAGAAGCGTTCAAAGACCGTGTTGTTCCAGTCCGAGAAGATCTGGGGTGGGGCTGGATCTCCCGCGCGGAACTGCAACGTCGCCTTGAACCGATAATCCAGCAGTGGGAGCGGCAGCGAGAAGTCGCGCTGGTCGAGGCTTTACTCAGCAGTGAGCGTGGCGTCGTCCTGGGCATAGACGAAACGCTGGTTCGTCTCCAGCAAGGGACTGCGCGCAATCTAGTTGTCGAGAACGATTTAGAGGCAGGCCTGCATCGGTGTGAAAAATGCGGATGGCTGGACCGGGTCGCAGGCCCTCCTTGCACCGTTTGCGGTGGGGAGCGCCAGGCTGCCAGTTTGCGAGAGACACTGCCCGAATTGGTGCGCCGCTTCGGGACATCGATCGAAATCGTGGCCGGTGAAGCGGCTCGCAAATTGCATGAAGCAGGCGGAATGGGTGCCTGGCTTCGGCAGGCCGAAACCGCATCCCTTCCACGGGAGACTGAGAGCAGCGCTGTCTTACGAGGAACCATTGCAGAGTGATGCCACACAAGCGCGTCCTCTTCGCCGCAAGCAACTTCGGCGGCTGCATGCCTTGTGGCATCGCTGGACTGGCCGGCTGCGGCTATCGCACGAAGCTGATCGCGACTTGCGCCATTACTGCATCGAGCGCTTCACTGCCGGCCGGGCGCGAGAAACGCGCGAGCTGACGGAAAGCGACGCGGATTGCGTCATCCAATGGCTGATGAAATTGGTGCATCACGCGGAGATGCGCCTGGATCAGGCTGCAGGAACTGCGGGACGCCATGGTTATCCCAAGAGCGGGCGTGTGCCACCGAATGCGGCAGCCTGGCGTGCACTATGGGGCTGCGCCGCAGCGCTCGGAATGAACCGTATGGAATTGGAGAAGTTCGTCCAGAGGCACTATTCTGGAGTCGGTCTGCGTGGTTTGGACAACGTGCGCACAATGGCGGACCTGAACCGTATTCTTTGGGGTCTGAAGGCAATGCTGCGGCGCAGGTCGGACAAGGAACCATCACTGCGAACACAAATGCTGGCAGCGTAGTGCCGCTACTCCGATGCCAGCAAGGATTCGGCCTCTGAAGTTTCCAATAGCAGGAGGTGTGAAGTGGCAACCTATGTGATTCTCAGCCGTTTTTCCCCGGAAGCGTTCCGAGATCCGAAGGACTTCAAGAAATTAGCCGATGCCGTGTCCAACAAGATCAAGAAGGAATGCCCGAATGTGGAATGGAAGCATAGTTTCGCAACCATGGGTCGGTTCGACGTCGTGGATGTAGTTGAGTCCAACGATCCCAAACAGATCGAAAAAGCGGCGATGCTCATCCGCGCCTATGGACACTCGACGACCGAGACACTTTTTGCAACGCCCTGGAAGGAATTCCTCGACATGCTGTAAGAGGATCCCGGCTTGACCGTCCTTGCGCAGGCCCAGGAGGAAGGCCTCTGGCCCACGGGTCCCAAGGCATTTTTGTTCCAGAAAAGTGGGAAATTTCGCTGCGAACACTGCGGGGTAAATCATGAGAATTCTGCTGGCGATCGATGACTCCAAGTTCTCGGAAGCGGCCGCGCAAGCGGTGGTCGCGCAGGCCCGGCGGCCGGATACGGAAGTCCAGGTTTTGCATGTGATAGAACCGCCGACCATATTGGTCGCCCGGGAAATGGGGGCCTATGCCTCTGCCATGGAGGCGGAATGGCAGAAACATCGCAAGCAGGCGGAAGAATTGGTGGCGAATACCGCCAAAATGCTGCGCGAGGCTGGTTTGAAGGCGAGCACGGCCGTCGAGCAAGGCGACCCCAAATCCAGAATCCTCGACCTCGCCACGGAATGGCAAGCCGATTTGATCGTCCTCGGCTCGCATGGGCGAAAAGGCCTGGACCGTTTTCTGCTGGGAAGCGTTTCGGAGGCCGTGGTGCGCCACGCTCCCTGTTCAGTGGAAATTGTTCGAATTCGCTCAGGACAGTGAATCTTCGTGAACGGTCAGAGAAGGGGGAAGGATTTCGGTGCCCTTCTCACCGCGCAGGGCCTCAACTATGTCTTCCGCGCAGGTGATCACGGCGCGGAGTCCGCCTGCCTCGAGAAACTCCAGGGCTGCTTCAATCTTCGGCCCCATGCTGCCCGGAGGGAACTCACCTTGCTGCAAATACTGATTCGCGCGCTCCGCGGTGAGACGCTCAAGCGGCAACTCATCGGCCTGACCGAAATGCAAGGTGACTCGATCCACGCCGGTCACGAACAAGAGCAACTCAGCCCCCAGGTTTCTAGCCAGCAAGGAGGAGACGCGGTCTTTGTCGATCACTGCTTCGATCCCTTCCTGGCCTCCCCGCTGGCGCACGACCGGGATGCCTCCCCCGCCGGCACCGATCACGACGATACCTGAGTCCAAACAAGCCCGGATGGCATCGAGCTCGATGATTTCCAGGGGGCGCGGAGAAGCCACGATCCGCCGCCACCCGCGGCCGGCGTCTTCGGCAATTGTCCAGCCGAGAGTCCGCTTGCGCTGCGTTGCGATCTCAAGGGAGAAAAAAGGCCCGATGGGTTTGCTGGGGTTGCGGAATGCCGGATCCTCTGGATCCACAACCACCTGCGTGACCATGCTGACCACGCCGGAACGTAGTCCGCGTTCGGCCAGTGCGTTCTCCAAGGTCTGCTGCAGCAGGTAGCCAATCAGGCCCTGGGTTTCCGCGTCGCAAACATCCAGGCGCAGCGGCGACAACGCTGGCTGTGCCAGCTCGCTGCGCAGCAGCGCATCGCCCACCTGCGGCCCGTTTCCATGCGTCAAAACCAGGCGATAGCCCGCAGCCAATACCTCCGTTAGCCCTTTGCAGATGGTGCGCGCACGGCTTAGCTGTTCCTCGAACGTTCCCCGCTGGCCCGGAAGAACCAGCGAATTACCGCCGATGGCGATGACCGCAATGGGCTTCATTGTTTCTCCGCAGCCAGCTCAGTCGGGTGCTTCTGCCAGCAAGGACAACAAGATAGCCTTGTGTGCGTGTAAACGGTTCGCGGCCTGTTGCAGCGCCACGGATTGCGGGCCGTCCAGCACTTCGGTCGTCACCTCTTCGCCGCGATGCGCCGGCAAGCAGTGCAGAAAGACGGCGTCCGGTTTGGCCAGCGCCAGCAGCGACGCGTTCACCTGGTAGGCTGCGAAGATGATTTTGCGCTCTTCGGCTTCTTGCTCCTGCCCCATGCTGGCCCATACGTCGGTATAGACAGCATCGGCATCCCGAACGGCTTCGGCCGGGTCATTCATTACGCGGATAGTCGCGCCTGTGGCGTTTGCGTCCGCGAGCGCCTGCATCAGAATCGTGGATGCTGGTTCGAAGTTCGGTGGGGACGCGATGGTCAGGTGCAAACCAACTTTAGCAGCGCCATGTGCCAGAGAGTGCGCGACATTATTGCCGTCGCCGATAAACGCAACCCGGAGCCCTTGGAGTTGCCCTTTGCACTCGCGGAGTGTGAGCAAATCCGCGACCGTTTGGCAGGGATGCAAGAGATCCGAGAGCGCGTTGATGACCGGGATGCGTCCCTGCAGGGCCATGTCTTCCAGGATACGCTGCGAGAACGTGCGCATCACCAGCGCATCTACCCAGAGAGCCAGATTCCGGGCCACATCTTTCACGGCCTCCCGCTTACCCAGTCCAATGTCGGCCGGCGCGAGATAGATGCCGTGTGCGCCCAACTGCAGTAGACCCACTTCGAAGGACACGCGGGTGCGCAACGAAGGTTTTTCAAAGATAAGTGCCGCCGTCCGGCCCTCCAGAGCCCCCGCAAAAGCAGATGGGTGAGCTTTCACTTCCGCCGCGTGATCGAGCAATGCCGCCATTTCCGTTACCGACAGGTCGTGCAGAGACAAAAAATCGCGCTTCTCAACTCCGGGAGCCCGGCCAAAAGGCCGGAATGGAATCGGAGAGGTGTGCAGGACTTGTGACATATAGAAGCCTCGCAAATCATGCGGTGACCGGCGCATGTTCCGCCACGAATTCCCGGAGCACCTGCGCCAAAGTGAGCGTGCTTCGCTCGACCACGTCGTAGGTCACGCGCACAGTCGGTTTGGAAATTTGAACGATCCGTCCCAGATCGATCGGAGTGGCGATCACGACAACGTCACAGGGTGTCCCACGGATCGTCTCCTCGAGTTCACTGAGTTGCCTCTGGCTATAACCCATAGCGGGAAGCAGGGGGCCGATGTGCGGAAAGTGCGCAAAGACCTCGCGTAGGCTTCCGACCGCGTAGGGCCTGGGGTCCACCAACTCGGCTGCGCTTTCCCGGCGGGCTGCAATCACGCCCGCGCCGTATGCCATTCCGCCATGAGTCAGCGTCGGGCCATCCTCAATGATCAAGGCGCGCGCGCTCCGCAAGCTTTCGGGATGATCCACCGCGATGTGCGAGACGGTCTCGATCAGGCGTGCTTTCGGGTTGCGTTCCCGGACATTGTGCCGAATGATTTCAACATTTTCATCGACAGCCGTATCTACTTTATTGATCACAATCACACCGGCTCGCAGCAGGTTGACCTCGCCTGGATGGTAAAGCAATTCGTGTCCGGCGCGATGCGGATCCGCCACTACGATTTCGAGGTCGGAGCGGAAAAACGGCGTGTCGTTGTTGCCGCCGTCCCAGACAATGACTCCGGCTTCCTTTTCCGCCTCCGCCAGAATCCTTTCATAGTCCACGCCGGCATAGACGATAGTGCCGGCTTCCAGGTGCGGTTCGTATTCTTCGCGCTCTTCAATGGTGCAATGATGCCGGTCCAGATCGGCGAATGCGGCAAAACGTTGCACGGCCTGACGGGCCAGGTCGCCATAGGGCATGGGATGCCGGATGACGACCACTTGCACCCCCATTTCTTTCAGGAGTTGGACAACTCGGCGGGAAACTGGTGTCTTGCCGCAACCCGTGCGCACGGCACAGACGGAAACGACGGGTACGCGGGATTTCAACATCGTGCGATCGGCGCCCAGCAGCAGGAAGTCTGCCCCGGCGGCGATCGCGCGCGAAGCCAGATCCATCACCTGGTTGTGCGAGACATCGCTATACGAGAACACCACCAGGTTCACCTTTTCCGTCACGATCAAATGTTCCAGTTGTTCCTCCGCGACGATGGGAATGCCATTCGGGTAGAGTGGCCCCGCCAGTTCGGGTGGATAGCGGCGGCCGGCGATCTCCGGGATTTGCGCCGCTGTGAAAGCGATCACGCGGTATTGAGGATCCTCGCGAAAGCAGACATTGAAGTTGTGGAAGTCCCGGCCCGCCGCACCAAGAATAGCTACGTGCCGCTGCATGAGAACCTCCTGAAGAGCCCGCCTCGCGATCTGCCTCTTATCGGCCGACAAGGGCACAACGTTGCCGCGCCCTGTGACTCCGACCCTCATTGGAGCAGTTGGCTGCCCAGCTCAAAACTAAATCTCTGGCCCACCATAACCAATTGCAAATAAAAGACTTGTCACTTCCTGAAGAGGGAAATAAAGGTGGGACTTATAGCAACTATTTGAGCGAAGCAGCCCAGATTAGTGCGGGAGTGGTGCGCGAAATAACCCAAGACGCGCGGATTTGGCCATCGGACTTGGCCAAAGGATTAGAAGTGGTGCGCCCGGGGGGACTCGAACTCCCGACCTTCTGGTTCGTAGCCAGACGCTCTATCCAGCTGAGCTACGGGCGCACTGTGTAAAAAAATTCTACCACAGCCCCGCGCTTGCTGCCAGCCGGCCGGACGGCTCGGATTTCTCACCCTGCGGGAGCTGCACCTTCCCGGAGTGCACTGTCCGGCGCGGCTGTGCGCAGAAAGCTGCGCCCACGCGCCTCCGTACCGATGAGCAGGAGCATGGCCAGAGAGACAAGGGTGACGATCTCAAAGCCGGCAAGGGCCCACTGATAACCGATATGGTCGCGCAAGGCATACTGGATGGAATTAGTCGGCGCGGCAAAGAGAATACCCAGTTGGTAGGCCATCCCGGGCATTAAACCGCGCGCCGCGTCTGCCGCCAGCTCATTCAAGTGCACGGGGATGACGCCCCACGCGCCCTGCACGCCCATCTGCATCAGGAAAGCACCGAGGACCAGCACACCGAGACTCCCGCCGAATGCCCACAGCGGAATCGCCGCCAGGGAAAGCGCCAGCGCCGCCATCATGCTTTTCCTGCGTCCCGCCAGTTCGGAAAAATGCCCGAAGATGACCGCGCCTACGATCGCGCCCACGTTGTACAGCATGGCCATATTCGCGCGCATCGCCTGCGACACGCGGTGAACCTCCTGCAGAAAGTCCGGGTAGAGATCCTGCGTGCCGTGCGAGAGAAACATCATGAAGGTCATCAGCACCACGAGGTAGGCGAAGCGCTTCCATTCGCCGGCCACGACGCGCAGAACCTTTCCCGTGCTCTCCGCGCGGTGCTGCCGCCAGGCTTCGGACTCCGGCACCTTGGTGCGGATATACAGCGCCAGCAGCGCGGGCAGCGCGCCGATCCAGAACATCGGGCGCCAGCCCCAGTGCGGCAGGATGAAGCGCGCCGCAATGGCCGCCAGCAGGTAGCCGATGGAGTAGCCGCTCTGCAGGATGCCGCTCAGGACCCCGCGCCAGCGCACTGGCGCCGCCTCCATCGCCAGCGACGCACCGACGCCCCATTCGCCGCCCATGCCGATGCCGAACAGCGCGCGAAGCACCAGAAAAAAACTGTAGTTCGGCGCGAAGCCGCACAGCAACTCGATCACCGAAAAGAAGATCACGTTGGCCATCAGCGGCACGCGCCGGCCGAAGCGGTCCGCCAGCAGGCCGAAGAGCAGCGCGCCGATCGGGCGCATCGCCAATGTCGCCGTGGTCGTCAGGACGATCTCTTTCTTGCTGACCCCAAACTGGTGCGCCAGCGTGTCGATCAAAAAGACGACGACGAAGAAGTCGAAGGCATCCAGCGTCCAGCCGAGAAAGCCGGCCAGGACGGCATGGTGCGCTTTGGAGCCTTTTGTCGTGGAAGTGGCGAGTGGCAACGGTGAACGATCCCCCTGGTTTCGGCCGCGAAACTCTACTTTGTGAACGGGGCGCGGGCCGCGCGCCCCGGAAACACCCCGTCCACAGACTTGCCGTCGCGCACGACGGGCACGCCGCTGACAAGGACAAACGAAATGCCGTCGGAGGCCTGCAGGGGTTCCTCGAACGTGGCCCTGTCAATGACCCGCCCAGGATCGAAGACGGTGATGTCCGCATCGGCCCCCAGGCGAATCCGGCCCTTGTCGCGGAAGATTGCGGCGCGCTTTTCCAGCCGCTGTGCCGGAAGCAGGGTCATCTTGCGCAGTGCGGTCATCAGATCCAGCGCCTTTTCCTCGCGCACGTAGTGCCCCAGCACGCGCGCGTAGCTTCCCTGCCCGCGCGGATGAACCTTCGCTCCGGTGATGGGCATGCCGTCGCTTCCGATCATCACCACGGGGTCGGCCACGGCCATGCGCGCGGCCTCTTCGGGAATCGCGTGGATCACCACCACGCCCCCCTGCTTGCGGTATTTCTCAAACGTCTCCGCCGTCAGCCGCTCCCCCGTCGCGGCCCACTGAATGTCCTTGTAGGTGATGCCCATCCGCTCCTGCCAGCCGGGATCGAAGATGGCCGACTCCAGGCTCGTGCTCGCTGCGGTGTAGGGATAACACTCCGTAGTGACGTCCAGGCCGCGCTTTTGCGCCCCTTCGATCATGGCCAGGAGCTGCGGCGTGTGCTTCAGGCCCATGCTGGTGATGTGCACGACGTGCAGCGGCGCGCCCGTCGCAGCCGCTGCCGCAATTACTTCTTCCAGCGCCGCCAGCCCCGTTTCCGGCTCTTTCCCGCCGGCGTAGCGCAGGTGCACGTGCACCGGCGCGCCATATTTCGCGGCCAGCTGGAACATCTCCACGATCTCCTGGTGCGACGCGCCCGGCGTGTAGTTGATGCCCATGCCTTCGCCGAGAGCCCCCTCCCGGAAACCCTTCTCCATCTGCTCGCGGATCTTGACCATCTCTTCCGGCGTGGCCTCCCGATGATTGGCCGCCTCCATCGCAGCGATCTCCGGTCCCGTGGCCATTACCCGCTCGCGCACCGGGATATGCCCGATGCTCACGCCAAAATTGATGAGCGCCTTCCCCTCGCGCTCGGCGTACCACGCTCCCACATCTTCCGTGCCGCCCTCCAGTTCGAGCGAAGTCGTCACACCGTCGTGCGCCTGAAACGCGTAATTCCGCGGCTCCTGCCCGTGCTCGTGGAGATCGATGAACCCCGGCGCGACCACCAGTCCCCGCGCCTCCAGCGCCACCTTTCCGCGCAAGGGCTGCGTGGAAATGGCGCGAATCTTGCCGCCCGTGATGCCGATATTGCGCACCGCGTCCAGCTTCGATTCCGGATCCATCACCCGGCCGTGCAGGATCACCACGTCGTAGCCGCCCGCGGCGGTGCTGCGACCCGCGGCGATCAGCGCCGCCGCCGCGGCCAAACACGCCCCCGCCAGCATCAGGATGCGCACACGCACCCGCCGTTCCCATTGCACCATTGCCTGGCCTCTCCCGGTTGGCCCGGCGCGGACGATGCTACGTTCCGCTCCGGCTGCCTAGTGTCATCAGCGCGTGCCCCGCTGTCAAAGGAAAACTCGCCCCCGCGTCTTCCCGGCAACTCCGCTCTTGACCCCGGGCGCGGCGAGCGATAGAACGGCGTACATGGCCAAGCGGCAGAAAACTCCCTCGATTGTCTGTTTATCCGATTACCAGCAGGCGGCACAGAACAAGATGAGCGCCGTCGCCCGCGAGTACCTCGACAGCGGCGCCGCCGATGAGATCTCCCTGCGGCGCAACCGCACGGCCTTCGACGAACTCCTCCTGCAGCCGCGCGTCCTGCGCGACGTCAGCAGCCTGGACACCACGCTCGAGCTCTTCGGCCAGAAGATGGAGCACCCCATCCTTCTCGCTCCCGCCGCATACCACAAGCTGTTTCACAAGCAGGGCGAGCTGGCCACGGTGCGCGGCGCGGGGAAAGCCGCCGCCACGCTGGTGGTCAGTTCCTTCGCCACCATCGCTCTCGAGGAGCTCGCCCGCGCCGCAACCGCGCCCCTCTGGTTTCAGCTGTACATGCCGCCTGACCGCGCCATCTCCAGGGACCTGGTGCAGCGCGCCGAAGGCGCCGGCTACCGCGCCATCTGCATGACCGTGGACCTGCCGGTGCTCGGCGTGCGCAACCGCGAAATGCGCACCGGTTTTGGCCTGCCGCGCGGCGCCCAGCGCGCCAATCTCAGCCGCTACAATACCGCCATGGTCACCGCGGCACATTTCGACGAGACCGGAGCAACCATTGCCACGCTGGACGCTTCGTTAACCTGGAAAGACTTCGAGTGGGTGCGCTCGCTGACCAAGCTGCCGGTGCTGGTCAAGGGCATCCTCGCCCCCGAAGACGCGCGCCTCGCCGCGGAGCACGGCGCCGCCGGAATCATCGTCTCCAATCACGGCGCGCGAAACCTGGACACCACGCCCGCCACCATTGAAGTTCTGCCGCGCATCATGGAAGCCGTGCCCGCAGACTTTCCCGTACTTCTCGATGGCGGTATCCGCCGCGGCACCGACGTGGTCAAGGCCTTGGCCCTGGGTGCGCGCGCCGTGCTGATTGGCAGGCCGTATCTGTGGGCTCTGGCGGTGCACGGTGAAGCCGGGGTGGAGCGCGCCGTGCGCATTCTCCTCGACGAGCTGCGCGCGGTGCTGGCCCTCTGCGGCCGCGCCTCGCTGGCCGCAGTGGACCGCAGCATCCTCTGGACGAAGGAAAACTAGCGGCGCAGATCCCGCGCGCGCTGCTGCTCAGGGCTTCTGGCTCGCTTTGCGTGCCGGCTCGAACTCATCGCCGGGCTGCCAGCTGGCCAGTCCCGGCAGCGTGGCGGCTTTCCATCCCAGCGCGAAGCCGAACCGCGCCATCTTCGCATCGCCCGTGAAATCCATCTCCGGCTTGTACTCGTCCGTGGGCTGATGGTAGTAGTGCTCGTTGTAATCCTTGTGCTGCGCCAGGCCCCATTCCGCCGTATGCCCCGCGAATTTTACGCCTTCGTTGACCGAGAAGGACGGAATCCCCACGCGGGCCAGGCTGAAGTGGTCGGAGCGGTAGTAGTGCCCGGCCTCGGGCTGGGCATCGGGCGCAATGGCCATACCGAAGCTCTTGGCCGTCTCCTCGACCGCCGGATAAAAGGTTGTGCGCTCCGCGCCGTTCACTTCCACCTCTTCCGGGTCGCCCAGCGGCGGCAGGTCGTCGTAGTTCAGATCCAGTGTGATCCTGGACGGCGCGATTGGTGTGTGTTTGCCCAGATACTCCGAACCGAGCAGCCCCTGTTCCTCGGCGGTCACCGAAGCGAAATAGATCGACCGCGCCGGAGCCTCTTTCAACGAGGCGTAGGCGCGCGCCAATTCCAGCAGGATCCCGCAGCCTGTCGCGTTGTCCAGCGCCCCGTTATAGATGTTGTCGCCGGACATCGCCGGATCGATTCCCAGATGGTCGTAGTGCGCTGTGTAGAGCACCCCCTCGCCGCGCCGCTGCGCATCTGTCCCTGGCAACATCGCCAGCACGTTATGCGAGACGAACGGGCGCAGATGGCTGGCCAGATGCGCCTTCAAACGTACGGGCAGCTCGATCGGCTTGAAATCGCGCGATTGCGCCGCCTGAAACAGCTTGTTCAGATCGTACCCGCCAAAGCCCACCAGCCGGTTCGCCACATCCCATTGAATCCAGGCCGCCGCCTCCAGCTTCGGCGTGCCGTCGCGCTGCAGGTAGGAATGCTCGCCGCCCCAGGAGCTGCGCACCACCTCCCAGCCGTAGCTGGCCAGGTCCCGGCGGTGAATCACCAGCGCTGCCACTGCGCCCTGCCGCGCCGCTTCCTCGAACTTGTAGGTCCACCGCCCGTAGTAGGTCAGCGCCTTGCCCTTGAAAAACTTGGGATCGTCCGACGACGGTTCCGCGACGAACATCACCACGACTTTGCCGCGCAGGTCCACGCCCTTGAAATCGTCCCAGTTGTACTCCGGCGCCTGAATGCCGAATCCCACGAAGACCACCGGGGCGTCGATCTCCGCCGTTTCCGTCTGGCTTTCGTTGTTGGTCACGAAGTCGTCCAGCAGCTTCAGCCGCACCGGCTCGCCCTGAGCCGGCGTAAAGGTAAAGGATGTCTCCGGCAGGGTACGCACGCCTACCATGGGCACCTTCTGCATATACGAGCCGTGATCGCCCGCCGGCTTCAGTCCATACAGCGCGAACTGCGTCGCAATATATTCCGCCGCGATGTCCCCGCCGCGCGCGCCCGTGCCGCGCCCCTCCAGCAGGTCGTGCGAGAGGAAGCGCACGTGCGCGCCGATCTTCTGCGCGTCAATTCCCCGCATCGCCGCCCCCGCCGCCGCGGGCAGCCCCGCGGCCTCTTCCCCGGCGGCCCAAACGGCAAGATAGCCCGTGGCTCCGCCCAGCAGCAAAACGAACAACAGCCTGGCAAGACCCAGACGGGTCCTCTGCAATCGCATGTTTGCTTCTCCCAAGAGCGCGGCGGACCGGTTACTTCTTCGTCCGATCCTTCAGCAGCCCCTTCAGCTCGGACATGAATTCCTTCACGTCCTTGAAATCCATGTACACGGAGGCGAAACGCACATAGGCGACCTTATCCAGCTTTTTCAGCCGGTGCATGATCATCTCGCCGATTTCCGTGGTGGTCAGCTCGCGCTCGGTAGCTTCCTGCACCACGCCCTCGATTTCGTCGACAATGCCCTCGAGCTTGGCAGTCGGCACGGGCCGCTTCTCACAGGCTTTGAGCAGCCCCTGCAGAATCTTCTGGCGGTCGAAGCGCTCGCGCCGCCCGTCCTTCTTGATCACCATGTAGGGAATTTCGTCGATGCGTTCGTAGGTGGTGAACCGCCGGCCGCATTTGAGGCATTCGCGGCGCCGCCGAATCGTATCGCCGGTGCGGCCTTCGCGGGAGTCGATCACCTTGTCGTCAAGATGCGCGCAAAAGGGACATTTCACTCGGCCGCCTCTCCCCGCCGCCCTGCCGTCTAGGCGGCTTCCTTTTCTTCGCGCCCAACCATCCGGCGCAACTCCCCGAACGACAAACCTTCCTGGATCAGCAGCGGCACACCAGCCAGGCTGCAGGCCGCAAACGTAATCAGCCACACCACCACCGCCGCCACCACCGCCGGCTCTCTTTCTACTCCAAAGATTGCCGTGTAAGCAAGAATAGAACCGATCTGCGATCCCCCGCCCACTGCGGGCAACTGCACCACCGAGCCCACCAGCGTGAACGCCATCACCACCGTCGCCTCGCTGAAGGTGATCGCGCCGAGGCGGCCTCCGAAGCTGTGCGAGACCCAGTAATAGACCATCGCCACCAGCACCCAGTGCGCTCCCGAATAGAACACCGCGGACGCCAGGTCCCCCCAGCTGCGGATGGTCTGGATGCCGCGCACAAATCCCAGGACAATGTGCGCCAGCGTCGCCCGCCAGCCGTGCGCCGCCCGCCAGCCCTGCAGCCGCCGTTCCAGCATGGCTGTGCCGTGCAGCCGCAGATAGACGAGGAAGGCCACCATGCCGAAGACCCCGGTGAAGAGCAGTGTCCCGGCCGTCCGTGCCGCATGCTCCAACGCTCCCGCCGCGCCCGCCGTTCCGGTATGCACCGGCAGCAGGAACAGCCCGACCGCCGCAATCACGGCCATACTCGCCGCGTCGAACAGCCGCTCCAGGGCATAAATGCCAAACGTATCCGCCACTGGCTGCCGCTCCTTGCGCGCCAGCAGCAGCGGACGGAGCGGCTCCCCGGGCCTCCCGAACAGAAAGAGCAGGGAAAAGCCGGCCAGAGTCATGCTGTAGATGTTGCGGAAGGAGACCGGTCCGAGGTGCCGCGAAAAGCGCATCCAGCGCAGCGCGCGCAAGGCATAGCAGGCGTAGATGGCCGCCAGCCCGAGCAGCAGCAGCTCAAGGCGCGTGTGGTGCAAGGCCTGCAGCATCTCCCCGGCGTGAAATTCCCCGTGCTTGAGGCGGCCGCTCGCGTGGTAGAACACCGCGCCCAGCAGCACAATCCCCAAGCCGATCAAAATACCCCTGCGAGTCCCCGAGCGCATGAGGTGTCAGCGTACTGGCCGAGGGCTGGAAGGTCAAGAGCGGCTTGCCCTGGCCCTCTCCGGCAATCCTCGTAATCCCAAATACTTAGCCCAGGCTTGTACCCCGGCTCGGGGGTGGGTAAGATGCCGCCGAGGGGGGCCCCTTACCAGGTCCGCCAGCAGGGAACATTCCAGGAGCAGTTTGCGTTCCATAGTGTGGCAGGCCGAAAGACCTAGCAGGATTCGAGGCTAATGCAACGTTGGAGCAGGATGCCCAACTGGTCCAGCAATGCCTCCAGGGCGATGGTTCGGCCTGGGAGGAACTCGTGCGCCGCCACACCCGGCGCGTGTATAACCTTTGCTATCGCTTCACCGGCAATGGCAGCGAGGCCGAGGATCTGGCGCAGGAGGTTTTTTTGAGGATTTACCGCACGCTCGCCACTTACCGCTCCGCCCACGGCGGCTTTGCCACCTGGATGACCAGCGTGACCCGCAACCTCCTCATTGACCACTACCGCCGCACCAAGCGCGATCGCCTCACCGATTCCCTCGACTACGCCATGCCCGTGGTCGAGAACAAGGAGTCCTCGGCGCGCCGCCCCGATGAGCAGGCGCTGCTCGCTGAACTCAGCGCGCAGATTCAGGCTGGCCTGCAGAAGCTTTCTCCGGAACTGCGCGAAGCGGTTATCCTGCGTGACTTGCAGGGTCTGGAATATGTCGAAATTCGGACGGTACTTGGAGTGCCCGAAGGAACGGTAAAATCGAGAATCAACCGCGGCCGGATCGAACTGGCGCGCATTCTTCAGCAGATGGGAGTGCGGCCTCATTAGGGAGATGCTAGCGCGGAGCGAACCATGAGCTGGACCTGCGAACAAATCGAAACGAGCCTCAGCGATTACCTCGACGGCTTGCTCTCTCCCGCCGACCGCGAGGCTTTTCTCGCGCACGCCAGCTCCTGTGCGCAGTGCGCTCCGCTGGTAACCAGTCTCCCGCAGCTCCTGGCCGGACTTCACACTCTCGCGCCGGTGGAGACGCCCCCGCACCTCGTCTACAACATTCTCGACAAGACCCTCGGTCCGCGCGAATCGTCTTCCCCCTGGCGCTTCCTCCGCGATTTCCTGCGCGGCCTGGCGTCGCCGAAATTCGCTTATGGCGCCGCCTCCGTCCTCGCCACCTTGGCCGTGGTCCTGACCGCCGCGGGTTTCTCCTGGCGCAAGCCCCGCCTCGCGGAACTGCACCCGGTTACCCTCTACCGCAGCGCCGACCGTCAGGCACACCTGGCCTACGCCCGCGGCTCCAAATTCATCAGCGATCTGCGCGTGGTCTATGAGATCCAGTCGCGTCTGCGCCCGGATACCGAGAACCCCGCCGCCCCGGAAAACTCCGCTCCACCCTCCGCTCCGCCATCGGGTCCGGACGACCAGCCGGGCATTTCCAACACTCCGCGGCATTTCAATCGAACTTACGGCAATCGCCCCGGCCTGACCGTTCTGGCGACCATCTTGACGCCCTTCAGCCAGTTGACCGCTTCGCGGTCACGCATGCAAAGGAGCCTCCCATGAACTGCGCGGTCCATACGGAACACGAAGCCGTCGGCTACTGCCGCAACTGTGGCAAGGCCCTGTGCGCCGCCTGCACGCGCCCGGTCCGCGACGTTCTCTACTGCGAGGACTGCCTCGCCGCGGTCATGGGCCATGCCGCTCCCCCCGCCGCTCCGGCCGCTCTGCCCCCGGCAGCTTCCGGCTCCAACCCAGCCGTGGCCTTTATTCTCGGCTTCTTTCCCGGCTTGGGCGCCATCTACAACGGCGAATACAATAAAGGGCTGATTCACATCCTTGTTTTCGCCGCACTCGTGATCGGTCTCAGCACCGTAACCAACGAGAACCTGGAGCCGGTTCTTGGTCTTTCCCTCGCCGGCTTCATCTTCTACATGGCCTTCGACGCCATGCGCACCGCGCAGGCCCGCCGCGCCGGTCAGGCTGCTCCCGATCCCCTCGAAACTTGGGTCAAGGAAAAACCCATCGGCGCCATTCTGCTGATCGTGCTGGGCGCGCTCTTCCTGTTGAGCAATTTTGGCTGGTTTCCCTGGGACCGCCTGGGACAGCTCTGGCCGCTGATTCTCATCGTGGCTGGGATCCTGATGCTGCGCAAGCGCCTGGGACGCGCCGCGTGAGAGGAGTCTGACAATGGCTGATCGAATCCGCTGTGCGTGCCAGCGCTGCATGCTGCACGGGCTGATGGGCCCGGCTGTGCTCATCACTCTGGGCGTGCTCTTTCTGCTCAACGAGTGGCGTGGCGACTATTTTGGCTTCCACTACACCTGGCCGGTCCTGCTGATCGTCATCGGCCTGATCAAGCTGGCCGAATCGCTGGCCTCCACGGAAGGCCACGGCGCGGCCAGGGTGCAACCGCCGGCGCCGGGCAACCCGGGACAGGGGCGATAGATCCTCATGGCCGCCAACCGCACACGCCGCAGTTCACTCTTCAGCGCCTTGGTACTGCTTCTCTTCGGCGTACTCTTTCTCATTCATAATTACCGCGGCGGCCTCGACTTTGGCCACCTCTTCCGCCACTGGTGGCCCCTGCTCCTGATTCTCTGGGGGCTCACCAAGCTCTACGAACGCACCGCCGCCCGCCGCCTGGGCGCCGCCGGCTCCGGCGCCATCACCACCGGCGAAGTTTTTCTCGTGCTTCTGCTGCTGGCCCTCGTCGGCATTTTTGCCGCCAGCGATTTTGTTCTGCGGAAGAACCCCGAGATTGGCGACGTCTTCGGCAACTCCTACACCTACGACCTGGACGTCGCTCCCCGCGCCGTGCCCGCAAACGCACGCATCACCATCCGCAACGGACGTGGCGATATCCGCGTGCGCGCAGGCGACACCGCGCAGATCCGCCTTTCCGCCAAGAAGAACATCCGCGCCTGGAGCAAGAGCGAAGCCCAGCGCTTGGCCGCTCCGGCCTCCCTGCAGATCGTTCAGGAGGGCGACGCCTACGAGGTCCGGCCCGCCGGCTACGATCCCGGCGACCGCCGCATCGCCATGGACCTGGACGTCGAGGTGCCGCGCAAGGCCATCCTCACTATCCGCAAGGAAGGAGGCAATGTGGAAGTTTCCGACGTCGCCGGAGAGATTGACATCACCTCGCAGACGGGCGATATCGAAGTCCGCGAGGCGGGCTCCGACGTCAGCGTGGACCTTCGCCGCGGCGACGTGAAAGTTTCGGGCGTGAACGGGGATGTAAAACTTTCCGGGCGGGGCGGCGAAGTCGAAGTGATCAACGCCACGGGCGGGCTGACGCTCGACGGCGAGTTCTACGGCCCGATCCGCGCGGAGAAGGTCGCCAAGGGCGTGCGTTTCATCTCCCACCGCACCGATTTGACGCTTACTCAGCTCGCCGGCCATCTCGAAGCCGGCTCCGGCAACCTGGACATCTTCGATTCCACCGGCAACCTGACCCTGCGCACCAATTCCTACGACATCACCCTCGACAACGTCACTGGCAAGCTCAAAATCGACAACCGCGACGGCGACGTCAAGCTCCGCTTCGCCTCGCCCCCCAAGGAAGACGTCGAAATCACCAACAAGTCCGCGGGCATTACCCTCATGCTCCCCGCGGCTTCCGCCTTCACCATCGCGGCCGACTCCCACTCCGGCGACATCGACTCCGAATTCGACGCCGCCTCCCTCAAGAAGACCACCACCGAATCCGGCGACGCGCATCTCGAAGGTCAACTCGGCGCGCACGGCCCCAAAATCACCCTGAAGACCAGCTACGGCTCCATCGCCCTCCACAAGGGCACCTAAAAAGAGTTCACGAGTACAAGAGCCGGAAGAGTCCAGTCATTTGCAGTCACCGTCTCTTACACTCTCATGCTTTTGAACTCTTCTACTTTTTGCTTTTGAACTTACCTCTCCGCCAGCCGTTCCAGTTCCTTGTAGAACTCCGGATAAGACACCCCCGCGCACTCCGCATCCCGTATCCGTGTCGCTCCCTCCGCCGCCAGCCCCGCCACCGCAAACGCCATGGCAATCCGATGATCCCCGTGCGGCTCGATCTCCGCTCCGCGCAGGCGCCCCGCGGCGCGGCCCTCCACGCGCAGCCCGTCCGGCCGCTCTTCCACTCGCGCGCCCATGCGCTTCAGATTCTCCGCCAGCGCCGCGATGCGGTCGCTCTCCTTCACGCGCAGCTCTTTGGCGTCCCGGATCTCGATGCCCTGCTCGGTGAATGGCCCAAGCGCCGCGAGCATCGGCAGTTCGTCGATCACCAGCGGCACCGTCTCTCCTTCGATCACCCCGCCCTTCAGCTCCGAGCCGCGCACCACGATATCGCCGGCAATCTCCCCGTTGGCCACCCGCGGCGAAACAATATTGATGGTTCCCCCCATGGACGCCAGCAGGTCCAACACCGCCGTGCGCGTCGGATTCAGCCCGACGTTGTGGATCAGCAGGTTCGATTCCGGCAGCAGCAGCGCCGCGGCGATGAAGAAAACAGCGGAGGAAAGATCGCCCGGCACATCGAGCTGCCGCGCCTCCAGCCGCCCGCCGCCCTTTCCGAAGACCAGGCCCTGCACGCTCACCGTCCGCCCTCTTTTTTCCACGGGCACCCCGAAGGCCTCCAGCGCCAGTTCCGTGTGATCGCGCGTGCGCGCCGGCTCGCTGACCGACGTCGTCCCGTCCGCAAAGAGGCCCGCCAGCAGCACCGCGGACTTCACCTGCGCGCTGGCCATGGGCATCACATACTCGATCGGCCGCAGGTCCCCGCCGCAAATCTCCAGCGGCGCGAAATTATCCTCGCGCGCTTTGATCTCCGCACCCATTTCGCGCAAGGGCGCAATCACCCGGCGCATCGGCCGCCGCCGCAGTGAAGCGTCCCCGGTCAGTGTGGACGTGAATCTCTGCCCGCAAAGAATCCCCGCGAGCAAGCGCATCGTCGTGCCCGAGTTGCCCGCATCCAGCGCGCGTTTGCTCCCGCGCAGCCCCCGTGGTCCATGCCCCGTGACCCGCGCCAGGTCCTTCTCGCGCTGCACCGCGGCGCCCAGCGCGCGCATGCACTCCAGCGTGCTCTGGCAGTCCGCCGCGGAGGAAAAATGCCGCAACTCGCTCGTGCCCTCGGCCAGCGCAGCAAACATCGCGTAGCGGTGGGATATGGATTTGTCGCCGGGCGGCTCGAGGCCCCCGCTGATCAATCTTGCCGGTTCGACAGTATGTTTCCCCATCGGCTCAGTGTATCACGCACTTTTTACGGTCATGCCCCATGCAGCCTGCGTTATCGCCATCCCCTTGCCCCCTTCCTTGCCCTTTGGGCCAGCTATGCGATTGTGGAACACCGCCGCGAACGCCTTGCTATTCTCTGGCGCCCTGTTGCGTAACATGGTCAGGGGGAAAACGGGTATGACCTCTCACACCTGGATTCGACACATCACCAGAGCCCTGTTGACCGTCTGCGGATTGCTCGCGCTCGCCGTGCTGCTGGCGGCCATGCCCGGCCGGCGCTCTCCCGAGCTTCCGCAGCAGGAGCCTTCTCCCGCGCAGGTCCCCGCGCCGCAAGCCATCGAACACAGCGACGCCATGCAACACGATCAGATGCCCGGCATGGACATGAGGGATGAAAAAAGCACCGAGGGGAACGCCGTCAACGACATGATGCACCGCCATGCAGCCGGTCCGCACATGCACCTGACTGCGCCCCGGCCGCGCAACGAGGCCGATGAGCAGCGCGCCGCCCAACTCGCCGCGCAGTTGCGCGAGGCCATCGCCAAATACAAGGACTATCACGCGGCGCTCGCCGACGGTTACAAGATCTTCCTGCCCGGCGTTCCGCAGCCCGAATATCACTTCACCAACTACTGGCACGGCTTTCTCGAAGCCCTGACTTTCGACCCCGCGCGTCCCACTTCCCTCCTCTACAAGAAAATCTCAGGAGGCTACGAATTGGTCGGCGCCATGTACACCATGCCGAAAAGCGCCACCGAGGAGCAATTGAACGCGCGCGTCCCGCTCAGCATCGCGCGGTGGCATTTGCACACCAATCTTTGCCTGCCCCCGCGCGGCCAGAAAAAGTCCGCTGACTGGACCAGGTTCGGCCTGCACGGCTCGATCAGCACGCAGAGAGCCTGCGATGCCGCCGGCGGCCGCTTCCGGCCCTCGGTCTTCGGCTGGATGGTCCACGTTTACCCTTTTGAGGATTCTCCGGAAAAAATCTTCGGCATGCACTAGCACACAGAGTGATCTTTTGGGCCGCAGAGGCACAAGGGCTGTGCCTGCCCTTACTTGTTAGCTGTGGAGCGCGTACTGTTCTTGCGTTCACCGCATTGCGGTCACACTTATCGGTGACCGCTGAAAAATTCAGCCAACCGGGTTCGACTTGCTGGTTTTGCTTTTGTGTTCGGGAATGATTTCACCCATTGCCCCGCGTTTCCACGGCCGGTCGACTACCAGCTCAGGATGCTCGTGCCGGAAAGTTTCCGCGATGTGGCAGTCCCAGCAGACCGGCCAGTGCGTTTCAAATACTTCCAGCAGGCGCTCCGCGGGAATCTCATTCCACTGCACTGTCTTCCGATCCGGGCCCACCAGCGCCGGCCGGTGATCGTGCCAGTGGATCTCACCGAAGGGCTTATGGCAGTACGCGCAACTCTGCCCCGCATACCAGTTCGCAACCTTCGTCCACACCAGGCAGTTCTCCGGATCGGCTTCGATCTGGGTTAGGCATTCTTGTCCGCAGTTCTTGCGCTCCGGCCAGCGCGAGCATTCCTCTAGCCAGATATGCCCGTGGCCCAGCACGGACTCACGAACCGCCTGTCCAGTATTCACGCTCACCGCGGCAGGCTTCCCCGTTTCCGGGCAGGTCACCAGCATCTTCCCCCGATACCGCAAGTAAGTACGCACACCGACGATGCATCCGACCAGGAGCACTCCCGCAGCCACAACCAGCGTTGCAAGGAGCAGAAAGTTTCCCAGAATCATCGCAGCCTCCCTTTTCCGGCAGGAACCTCTGTCGGGGCCTTCCCGGGCATTTTACATAAAAGAGCACATCAGAGACCAAAAATCGCACGCCGCCAATACAAGCTATCACGCTGCAGAGAAAGCAGTTGCGAAATCAGCGGGCAGCCCCCGCCGTTCTCCGGAGAGATGTCTACCGCCAAATAGCGCAATTCAGCGGGCTATCTCTCACCCGCAAGCCGACCATCGCTCCGGTCAGGACTGCGCGATGGAGTAGCTGCTGGTTGTCCTGGCCGAAACGATGCGGGGCACCTCATCGCTCCAATTGCTTCCCGCTACCCTGCCAAGTATCATTGTAAATTCATGATGCCCGTCCAATCCCATCGAACCATGTCTCGCCCTATTTTGCATCGTCTTCTCGCCGCGCTTCTCGCGTTCGCGGGGAGCCTCAGCCTGGCCGCTGCCCTCTCCGCCGCCCCGAATGCCGGCGAGATTCTTCCTCTGGATCAGGTCCGCCCCGGCATGCAGGGCTATGCCTACACGATCTTTGCCGGGGACCAGATCGAAAAGTTTGACCTCGAAGTCATCGGCGTAATGCCCAATTTTCTCGGTCCGAAGCAATCGATCATTCTGGTCCAGCTCAAGGGCCCCAAGGTCGAGCACACCGGTGTAGTGGCCGGGATGAGCGGCAGCCCGGTCTATCTCGAAGGCAAGTTGGCCGGCGCGCTCTCCCTGAAACTCGGCATCTTCACCAAAGAGCCCATCGCTGGCGTCACCCCGATCCAGGACGTTCTCCAGCCGGAACCGGCTTCCGGCGAACTGCGCGCCGCTCTGCAGCCGTTTTCCCTGCCCGGCGACATCGCCAGCCATAACGCTCTCCCCAGCGGCTCTTCGCTCGAGCCCATCGACACGCCGCTGGTCTTCTCCGGCTTCCAGCCCGCCACGCTGCAGCAGTTTGCGCCGCAGCTCGCCGGATACGGCTTCGTCGCGGCGCAGGGCGGGACGGCGGCGCCCCGCGCCGATGACGCCCAGTTGCACCCCGGCGATATGGCCGGCATGGTGCTCGTGCAGGGCGACGCCTCCATCAGTTCGGCTTGCACGGTCACCGCCATCCGCGACGGCCGCGTCTATCTCTGCGGCCACCCGTTCCTCAAACTCGGCAGCGTCAACCTGCCCATGGCCCGCAGCCGCGTCCTCACCACGCTCTCCTCCGATCTCTCCTCGACCAAAATCGTGAACGTCGGCGGCCCCATCGGCGCTATCACGGAAGACCATCTCACCGCCGTCATCGGCAAACTGGGTCCCCCCCCGCCGCTCGTGCCCCTGGATCTGACGGTGGTCGCCGGCGCCGCCGAAAAAAAATATCATTTCGAGCTGGTGAACCACCCCAAGCTGACCCCGCTCCTCGTGGCCATCACCACCCTGAACGGCCTGACGCAAAACGCCCTCTACGGAGAAGGCACGACGCTGCGCCTGCAGGGTGAAGTGCGCATCAAAGGCCACTCCAGCGTGCACCTCGAAAACATCTACGCCCCCGGCGATACTCTTAGTCCCGACGGCTTCCCCGTGGCCATGAGCGTACAGAATGCCTTTGCCCGGCTCTTTGCCAACAGCTTCGAGGAGCCGTCCGTGGAAGGCATTGCGCTGCGCGTCGAAAGCACGCCGGGGCGTCGCTCCTACACCATCGAAACCGCCTGGCTGGAAAACGGCGAAGCGCACCCGGGCGAAACGCTGCGCGTGCGCGTCCTCTTGCGGCCCTATCGCGGGGCGTCGCGGATCCAGGAACTGGCCGTGCGCGTCCCGGAGCAGATCGTACGCGGCACCACGCTGCGCGTCGTCGTCAGCGACGCGGAATGGCTGACGCGCGCTTCGCGCGGCTTCTCTCCCGGCGGGGCCGGCTCCGAAGACGGCCTGGAACAGCTCATTTCGCAGCTGAACAGCGAGCGGCGCAACGACCGGCTGTATGCTGGCCTCTTCGTGCCCTCGCCGACACTGCTGTGGGCCGGCACGGAAATGCCCAACATCCCGCTGTCGCAGATCAATGTTCTCGACGGCCGGCCCGCGCCGGGCAGCGTCCGGATCCTGCCGGAATCGCTGGCTAGCGAGGATTCGGCGGAGCTCGGCGGCCCCGTTTCCGGGGTTATTTCGCTGACGCTTTCGGTGCGCTAGATGCCGGCAGCGCGCAAACTTACATGGAACCAATCGAGGAAACCGATGAAACCATCCCTTCGGCGCGGCATTTCCCTGGCCCTGGCGCTCGGCCTGCTCCTCGCGGGGGCCGCGGCGCTTCGCGCGGAGCGCACCCGCCGCTGGCGCCAGACGAGTTACGAGAACTTTCTGAAGGGCACGGCGCGCGGCATCGCTGTGCGCAGCGACGGGCACCTCGAACTGGCCCCGCGCATTCGCCTGATCGCCGATGCCGACGCCTCCTACCTCTGGTCGCTGCGCCTGGACGGCAAAGGCGGGCTCTATGCCGCGGGGGGTTCCCCGGCAAAAGTCTTCCGCTTCGATGCCGCCGGCAAGCCCTCCACGCTCTTTGAATCCACCGAACTCTCCGCACAAGCCATCGCCTTCGACGGCAAGGGCGGGCTCTACGTCGGCACCTCGCCCGACGGCAAGGTCTATCACGTTACCGCGCAGGGCGAAAAATCCGTCTTCTTCGAACCCAAGACGAAATACATCTGGGACCTGGTCACCGGACCCGACGGCACGCTCTATGTCGCCACCGGCGACAAGGGACAGATCTTCGCGGTGGCGCCCGGCGGCAAGAGCGAACTTTTTTACGCCAGCGACGAGGCGCACATCCGGGTCCTGGCGCTGGACGGCCGCGGCAACCTCCTTGCCGGCACCGAGCCCAGCGGGCGCATCCTGCGCATCGCCTTGGCCGCAGGCAATCCGGAACGCGGAGCCTTTGTCCTGCAGGAAACCTCCAAGCGCGAAGTCACCGCCTTGCTGGTGGCGCCCGACGGCAGCATCTACGCCGCGGCCATTGGCGAAAAACCGCGCCCCACTCCGGCTGGCGCGCCGCAGATCCAGACTCCTCCCCAGATGCAGCTTCCCGCCGGAGCCGCCACCGGAATTGTCGTTTCTTCCGGCGGCCTGCAGATGGCTGCTCCCTTCACGCCCTTTCCGCAGCTCATTTCCAGCAGCATCTACCGCCTCGCTCCCGACGGCGCTCCCGAAGAGATTTGGTCCTCGCGCGAAGAAACCGTCTATTCGCTGGGGCTGAACAGCGACGGCCGCGTCCTCGCCGGCACCGGCAACAAGGGCGCCCTGCTGGTGATTGACGGCCGCGGGGTCTTCGCGCAGCTCGCCAAGTCCGGCTCGGCGCAGATCACCGGGCTCGCGCGCGCCGCCGACGGCAAGGTCTATCTCTGCACCGCGAATCCCGGAAAAGTTTTCTCCGCCGGGCCGGAGTTCGAACCCGAAGGCACGTTCGAGTCGCAATCCTTCGATGCGCAGCTCTTTACCCAGTGGGGCCGCATCGAATGGTGGGGCCCGCCGCCGGCCAATGCGGCGAAGCAAGCCGCTGCCCCGGCAAGCGCCGAGCCGCGTATCTCCTTCTATGCGCGCTCCGGCAACACCGAAGATCCCGGGCGCGAGTGGAGCCCGTGGTCCGGGCCATACACAACATCGGGAGAAACCGTGCAGGCGCCGCCCGCGCGTTTCGTGCAGTGGAAGGCAGTGCTCCGCGACGCCCGGCCGGGCGCCGGCATCGACTGGGTAAGCATCGCCTATCTTCCGCGCAATGTCGCCCCGGTAATCGACGCCATCGTCGTGCAGGACCCCGGGGTGCGCGTACAGGGTGCGCCCTCTGGCAGCCCCATGCCCGGGCAGACGCCCGTCAACCTGAAGCTTCCTCCGGCCAGCAACGCCCCCGCCTCCCCCTTTCCCCAGCCGCTGCAGCGCGCGGGCGTGGCGAGCATGGAAGCGCCGCCCCAGGCCTTCGCGCAGAAGGGCTACCGCTCCGTCCTGTGGAGCACGCATGACGACAACGACGACGAATTGCGCTACGCCGTCTACTACCGCGGCGAAGCCGAGACCCAGTGGAAGCTCCTGAAGGAAGGCCTGGAGCAGAGGCATTTCAGTTGGGACACCACGGCATTCCCCGACGGCGCCTACTACCTGAAGATCATCGCGACGGATGTCCCGTCCAATCCGCCGGCGCTGGCGCTTACCGCAAGCCGCGAGAGCGAGCGCTTCGAGGTGGACAATACCCCGCCTGCCGTCGAACAGCTCCGCGCCGAAGCCGATACGAAGAAAGGCGCGGCCATGGCGCATTTCCTGGCGCACGACGCCGCCAGCGGAATCGACCGTGCGCAGTACAGCCTGGACGGCGGCGAGTGGACTCTGGTCGCACCTGTGGGCGGCATCAGCGATGCTCCCGAAGAGCGCTACGAGTTGCCGCTCACCGGCCTCTCCTCCGGCGAACATACGCTCGCCCTGCGCGCCTACGATCGCTTCGAGAATGTAGGCAGCGCGAAGATCGTCTTCAGCCTGCCGGGCGCCAAACCCTAGCGCCGGGCGGCAAACGCTCCCTGCCGGCGCCTATGCGATAATGAAGCTGTGCGAGGACGCGTTCCTGCGCCACACAAAGCCATGACCACCGCGCCTGCTCCGGAAACATACGACGGCAGCGGCCCCAGCCCGGCGGAGATCGCCGCGGCTCATGCACGCATCGCGCCGAGAATTCACCGCACGCCGGTCCTGACCAGCGCTTCGCTGGACGCCCTGGCCGGGGCACGCCTCTATTTCAAGTGCGAGAACCTGCAGAAGACCGGGTCGTTCAAGATTCGCGGGGCGACGAATGCGATTTTTTCGCTGAGCGACGCGGAGGCGGCGCACGGCATCGTCACGCACTCCAGCGGCAACCATGCCGCCGCAGTGGCTTGCGCGGCGGGCTGGCGCGGCGTGCCGGCCTGGATTGTCATGCCCAGGAATGCTGCGGCGGTGAAGTGCCGCGCCGTCGAAGCCTATGGGGGAAAAATCACGTTCTGCGAACCCAAGGTTTCTGCGCGCACGGAAGCTGCCGCGCGCATCCAGCAAGAAACCGGCGCGGCGCTGATCCATCCCTACGATGACGACCGCATCATCGCCGGGCAGGCCACGGCCGCGAAGGAATTGCTCGAAGAAATTCCGGATCTGGACGCCGTGCTGGCCCCGGTCAGCGGTGGCGGGCTGCTCAGCGGCACGGCCTTGGGGGCCAAGGGCCTTCGCGCTACGGTGCGCGTCTTCGGCTGCGAGCCCGAGCGCGCCGACGACGCCTGCCGCTCGCTCACCAGCGGCACACTGCAGGGACTCGACCACAGCGATACCATCGCCGACGGCCTGCGCGCTTCGCTGGCCCCGCGCACCTTCGCCATTTTGCGGCGCAATGTCGAAGGCATCCTGCTGGCGAGCGAAGAGGAGATCATCGCCGCCACGCGTACCGTCTGGGAGCGCATGAAGATCGTCATCGAGCCGTCGTCCGCGGTCGCCGTGGCGCCTCTGTTGAAGCCGGGCGGCGTGGCGGCGCTGCGCCTGCCGGCGCGCGGCGACGGCGCGGCGCCCAGGATCGGCGTCATTCTCTCCGGCGGCAACGTGGATCTCGCCTCCCTGCCCTTCTAAACAGCGTTCTTCCGGTATCTTGCCGCCTCCTTTTTTCGACACACTGTAAAACCAAAAAATGGCGGCATAAACTCGCCGCTACAAAGCATTCGAAAAAGAAACGGCGCGGCTCGTCGTGAGCCGCGCCGGGAATGGATTCCGGCCTGTGAAGCTTCAGTTGACGACCAGCGTTACCGTTGCCCTGGACGTTGACGCCCCTGACGTGCCGGTCACCGTAATCGTGTAAGTTCCCGCCGTCGTGCCGGTCGCTCCTCCCCCGCCGCCCCCGCCACTGCCACCACCGCAGCCCGCCGCCATGGCGGCAAGCAACAGGAGCAACCCTGCCAACGGCAGGGAAAATGCCAGAGCGTGCCGCGGCCGGCGCGCCACAGATACCGCGAAGAAGAGAACCAGAATGGCGAGAAGCCCGAGCGGGGCCCTGCGGCCGAGCGGACTATAGCGCCCGGGAAAACGCGGCGGCGGCAACGCGCCGCGCCGCGTGGTGGCCACGGTTACCGTCACGTTGGTGCTGCTGCCCAGTGTCACGGAGGTCGGATTGACCGAGCAGCTCGTCGCCGGCGCGGGCGAAGAGCAACTCAGCATCACGGTGCCGGTGAATGCGTTAGCCGGCGCGACCGCAATCGTATAGCTGGCCGAATTTCCGGCGGAGACCGTGACACTCGTAGGTGCCTGCGGGGTCAAAGAGAAGGGCGGCTGCCCAAACTGGAAATTGAGAACGCTCTTTCCGCCGAGCGCGATGGGGTTGGGATCGGGCGGGCCGAACGAGCTGACCATGATGTAGTAGGTCGTCCCGCCCGTGAGTGCTACCCCGCTCAATTGCGACTCGAGCACGATGCCCGGAGTGATGTCGTCGTTGCACCCGCCGGAAACGGCCGTCAGGCTGGCCTGCGAAGAACCGGTCCAGACCGAGAGGACGGAATCGTAGCTGCTTCCGATCGTGTCCAGATTCAACGTGCCGCCACTGCTCGGGGCCGTGAATTTGTACCAGATAGTGTTGTAGAGACCGTTTGCATAGGGGCCGTTATTCCCCCCCTGGCCACTGGTGAATTGATATACGCAAGCCGGAAGCGGATCCGCAGCCTCGGTCGTCGCGCCGGAGCTGTCCTTCGTGTCCGTATAGCTATTCACCGTAATGTTGATGGCGTTGGCGAAGTTGTCGTTCGGCGGTGCGGGCGCAACCACCGCAAAAGTCTTCGCGTTGGAAGCCCCGCCCCCTGGCGGCGGGTTCACCACGGTGATGTCGTCCGTGCTGCCGTAGGGCCCGAGGAGCGCGGCCGCAAGCTGCGCCTTGAGCGTCGTCGGCACACCCGTGGTATCCGTCACCGTGACATTCGCAGTCGAGCCGTTGAACGCCACCTGCGAACCGGAAGTGAAGTTTGTTCCGGTCAGCGTGATCGTCGCCGCTGCCGAACCTACAGTGACCTGCGCCGGCACAATGCTGGTAAGCGTAGGTGGGTTGCCCAGCACCGTAAACGTCAGCGCGTTGCTGGTATTCGCGCCGGCAGTAACCGTAATCTTCGGTGTGCCACTCGCTGCTACCAGCGCCGCCGCGATTGTCGCCGTCAATTGCGTATCGCTCCCTCCGCCCTGCGTCACGTTTGTCGTCGAGCCATTCCACCGCACCGTACCGCCCGTCAGACCGCTTCCGGTGACCGTCAGGGTGAAAAGGCCATCGCCGGCATTGGCCTTGAAGGGTGCGATGGAACCTATCCGCAGGGCTGGTGTGCCCGCGGCAGGCCCCAGGTTGAGGTCCCAGACGCCGCGGCCGTGCGTTGCGGCCCGCAGGGTGCGCGAAGGATTGTGCAGCACCAGCGAGAGGATCTCCGAATTCGGCAGGGTGTTTGGCGCGCCCAGCACGGACCAGCTCGTGCCGCCGTCGGTGGTGAAAAACGCGCCGACATCCGTGGCGATGTATAGCGTGTTATGCGTCGGATCGTCGGGGTCGATGACGATGTCGTTCACCGGAATGTCCGGAAGGGCGCCAGCGCCAGTGCCGCTTATATCTGTCCACGGATTCGCGGCCAGATTTGTCGCATCTGCACTCATGAAGACGTGGCCCTTGCCGTCGCAGATTATCGCCACATTGCTGCAGGTACCGAAGCCCGAAAACGCCACATAGGCTTTCTTCGAATTGGCGGGGTCTACGGCAACCTGCGTGATGCTGCGCCCCGGAAGAGCTGAGGTGGTCAGGCTCGTCCAGGTGCTGCCGCTATTGGTCGTGGCTTCGATCTCGCCGTTATCCGCGCCCGTGTAAATTGTCGTCGAGGCGCTGGGCGCAGCTGCAATCGCCGTCAGATTTCCGCCCGTCGTGCCGGAGCAACCGGCGGTATGGGCCGATGTGGTGACATCAGGCGAAATCGCATTCCAGGTGTTGGCGCCGTCCGTGGTCTGCCAGACGCGGCAGGTGCCGAAATAGATTGTCTGCGGATTGTTCTTGTCCAGCACCAGAGGAGGGATGAAGCTGCCGCGGTCCGTCGGATCGATCCCGGTGGTGGCCAAATAGCCCTTGCCCAGTATCCCGTCTCCCGCATAGGAAACGGCGATCACGAGAATGCCGCCGGGATTCGGAATGTACTCGCACTCCCCATACGTCGTGCTGGGAATTTGCGGATCGATGGCGGTAAAGCCGCCGTCGCAGCCCAGCCCCGTGTCCGTCCAGACCAGGCTGCCCGTATTGCCGGGATTATAAAGCTGCACGCCGTTGTCCTGCGTGCCGCCCAGCGCGAAATTCGGCGTCGAGGGGTGAATGGAAAGGCCGGGATAGAACTGCGTGATGTTCAGCGAGCCGTTCAGATTGTTCCAGTAGCCGCCGCTGACCGTGCCTTTCGGATCGTTGGTGCTCCAGACGCCGCCATCGTTGCCCACATAGAGAACGCTTCCGGTAGTGTTGAAGGCGAAGGCATGCGTATCCACATGCAGGGCATCCAAGGCGCCCGAGACGTTATTGCGGGAAATTTCCGTCCAGGTGGAACCACCATCTAGGGAGCGGATGACCGTGGCGTTATTCGCCGCGCCCCCGGCGAATACCGTATTCGCGTCGGCCGGGTGCACGGCCAGCACCAGGTCGTAAAAGCATTGATCGTTGCAGAATCCATTCGCAGCGTTCACCAGCGATGCCGTCAGTTGCGTCCAACTGGGAGTGGCGTTACTGGCGTTCGTCGTCTTGACCACGCCCAGCAGTTTGCTGGAGCTCGTGGAACTGTCCGCAATCGCCGCGTACAGCGTGTTGTTGTTGGAGGGAGCAATCGCCAGCGCGATTCGCCCGATCTTCGAGGCAGCGACGCCCGCGGGCAAGTTCTGCAGGGTCCAGGTGATCGTGCAGGACGTGACCGGGGCGCTGGATTTGTAGATGCCGTTATTGGAATCGCCGAAGGGAAACCCCAGAGCCGCCCATGCCGTCCCGTCGCTGCCGAAGGCCACGTCGGTTCCCGGATCTCCCGTCGCCGTCGGTGCGATGACGGGAAGCACGTGAGTCCAGTTCACCCCGCTGTCTGCCGAACACCACACCCCGGACTGCAACGCCGCCCCGCGGCCGCGGACCGCGGCGAGCAGGATATTGTTCGCACCTGCCTTGCGGTTCACCGCAATCGCGCCGATCATCGGCCCCGCGCGAGTGTCGTCCAGCGGAGGGTTACTGGGCAGGCCGAAAGCGGAAAACGTGTTGTCGCGGGTCCAGGTCGCGCCGCCGTTGGTGGACTTGAACACTCCGGCGCCGTAAATGTTGTCGCCGCCGAAATTGTCTTCGCCCGTACCCACGTAAACGACGGACGCTGCGCAAGTATGCGATGTGGGGTCGATGGCGATCGCGCCGACGGAGATCAGCGGCTGGTAATCGAAGAGCGGCGTCAATATCCCGCTGCCATTGGTCAGCTTCCAGACGCCGCCGTCGGCTCCGCCGAGAAAGAACGTATTGCCCGTCGCGTCGCAGGGGTCCACGGCTAGCGCGGTCACGCGCCCCGAGGTGTACGGCAGATTGAAGGTTGAAATTGTGGCCTGCGGGCCGATGGCCGCCCACGCCGCTCCGGTGCCGCTAGGCGGCGGCGCGAAACCGGGCCCGGTGCCGCTGCCGGGGGCCGCGAGTTGCGCGCTACCCGAACCCGGGGCGCTCTGCGGCTGCACGGCCTGCAACTGCGCGCCCTGTATCGTGCCGCCCTGCGCCAACTGTTGCTGTTGCTGCATGCGGCGCACATGCGCCAGAGCCCGCTCGCGCGCCCCCGCGGGAATGAAGCCCAGGGGATAGGTGCGCGGGTGGAAGAACCACCGCTGGCGGCGCTGCAGAAAAGCCGCTCCTTCGCGCTCTTCGCCCGCCGCGTGCAGGGCGAGGATGCGGGGTCTTTCGGCCGTGGGTTTGCCGGCCGGGGGAGTCACCGCCGGCTTATCCTGCGCGCGCAAGCGCGGGGCGAACGAATCGCTGCCCAGGAGCAGCGCAGCAAGCAGCACCGCCATCCGACACAAGCGATTCATGTACATACGACGTGAGCCATCCAGTACGGCGCGGTGCGGGTTCATGGGCGAAAAAGACCTCATTAGTGTGACCGCGAACCGGTCAACACTCAGGGCGCTCTGCATTCAGATGGTCCGGAGGCGGCGGTGGTTGGCCGGGCCACCCAGCAAGAAAGCCACCCCGCGAGAGGTTACACCACTCTCTGCGTGGCAACAAAGTAAAGAATAGGCGCTCTCGTGAGGAAATAAACTGGCGTTCAGCTTCCCGATGGGGGGAAAAAGATGTTCCAGAAGGCCGGGGCGCGCGCCGCAAACTCCACGGGAACGAGCGAGCCTTCGGAACTGAATTGCGGGGCGCGGGTGACGCTGGCGCCGAGGCGCTTCTGCGACGTGGGATTTTCCACGATCAGCCTGGTACCCAGGGGCAGCGGCTCGGAAAGCACCAGCATGGCCCCCAGTTCGTTCACGGCCACGGTCATGCCGTTGATCGAGTTCTGCTTGCCGGGCACGTGCAGGATCACCGGCATGCGCAGCATCACCCGCTGGCTGCGGCGGCGCTCTTCCAGCAGCATGGCGGGCTTCGTGGGCCCTTCGTCGGCCCTCGCGGGTCTTTGCAGTTTCTGCGGCGTTTTTTCCGGCAGTTTCACAGTTCCAACCCCCAGAAATCCATCTCCGGCGAGATCAGTTCCACGCCGTATTCCCAACCCTCCGGCCGTGCCTTGCCCTTCCAGACGACGACGGCGACGTTGCTGCTCTGCGTCGCCAGATTGGTGAGCGCCAGGCGGTGCTCGATCTCCAGAGACTGCGGCAGCACCACCATGCAGCCATAAGGATTGACGACCCGCGTATGGGCTTCCAGACGAATGCGCTTGCCGTCGGCGGCGTCCCATTCCAGGCGCACCGGCACGCGGGAGTTCATCCGCCTGCCACGGCGGCTTTCATTCGCTGGGAGTTCGATCTTGCGTCCTTCTCGTGTAGGCACAGCCATTCTCGGGACCCACTGACCATGCTAGAGTTGGCATTCGATGCGGTCAATAGTACCGGGTCGTAAGATACATAGCTGTACCCAGGGACAGCGCACCCGGCCGCTCGCCGCTTGGATTCAGACACGGACATCTGTATGCGCGACCGCGAAGCGGTCAACTCTTGAAAGCACTCATCGTCAACGCCGATGACCTTGGCTGGACCGAGGACGTGAACCGCGGCATCGCCGAGGCTCACCGCCACGGCATCCTCACCAGCGCCTCCCTGCTGGCCAATGGCACGGCCTTCGCCGGCGCGGTGCAGCTGGCGCGCCTCGAAACGCGGCTGGGCGTGGGCGTGCACCTCAACCTGAGTGACGGACCGCCCATTTTGCCGCCCGGGGAAGTGCCCAGCCTGGTCAACGGCGAAGGGATGCTGCGCGCCGGCCCGGGAACGCTCTTCGTGCGCCTGCTGCGTGGGCGCCTGCATCGGGCCGAAGTCGAACGGGAATGGGAGGCGCAGGTACGCAAAGTGCGCGACGCCGGTATTGCGCCCACGCATCTCGACGGGCACAAGCACGTGCACATGCTCCCGGGGCTGTTCGAGATTGCCGTGCGCATCGCGCGGCGCCACGGCATCCGCGCTATCCGCGTCGCGCTGGAAGCGCCGCAGCTCAGCGCGCTGTTGGACAAGGGCGCGCCGCGCGTTACGCCCGGCCCCGCCAGGCGTTTCACCAAGGCGCTCGCAGTGCGCGGCCTGCGTCTGCTGGCCAGGGACGCCCGGGAGGAGGCGCGCCGCGCGGGCCTCGTGACCTGCGATTTTTTCTGCGGCATCACGCAGACGGGCTTGCTGACGGAGAGTGGCGTGGCCACTCTGCTCGCCAACCTGCCGCCGGGCCTGACCGAGCTGATGACCCACCCCGGCTACGCCGGGGAGGAGCTGCGCCGCACCCCCACCCGCCTGCAGGACTCCCGCCAGGCCGAGCTGGCTATTCTGACGGCACCGGGGATTCGAAATCTTGTCGCCAGCCAGGGCATCCGCTTGCTACACTACGGCCTTGCAGCCGATTGACATGAAAAGCGAAAACGCCATTCAATATTCTCTGGTCGTCCCGTTCTTTAACGAACAGGAGAACATCCCGCAGCTCTATCTGCACCTCACCGAAGTCATGGATGGGCTCGGCGGGACGTATGAGCTGGTGTTCATCGACGACGGCAGCCGGGACAATACCTACAAGGTGCTCCAAGACATCTTCGAGCACGACCGCCGGGTCAATCTGGTGCGGCTGCGCCGCAACTTCGGGCAGACCGCGGCGCTGAAGGCGGGTTTCGATTTCGCGCGGGGCGACGTGATCATCTCCATGGACGGCGACCTGCAGCACGATCCCGACGAGATCCCCAAATTCATCGAGAAACTGGAAGAGGGCTACGATCTGGTGAGCGGGTGGCGCGTGGCGCGCAAGGATCACTGGCTCACGCGGCGCCTGCCCAGCCGTGTCGCCAACTGGATGATGGCCAAGCTCTCCGGCGTCCCGGTGCACGATTTCGGAACCACCTTCAAGGCCTACCGCCGCGAGATCATCCAGGAAATCCAGCTCTACGGCGAGCTGCATCGCTTCATTCCCGCGCTGGCGGCCTCCGCCGGAGCGCGCATCGCGGAAGTGCCCATCGTCAATCTGGAGCGCAAGAACGGGAAATCGAATTACGGCATCGGGCGCACCATCCGCGTCTTTCTGGACCTGCTGATCGTGAAGTTTCTCCTGGACTACTCCACGCGGCCGCTGCAGTTCTTCGGGCTGATGGGGATGTTCGGCTCGGGCACGGGGCTGCTGATCTGCCTGGTGCTGGCCTTCAAGAAGCTGTTCTACCATACGCAGTTGCTGGCGCAGCACGGCCCCTTGCTCCTGCTGGGCATCGCGCTGTTCGTGAGCGGAATTCAGTTCATGTCCATGGGGCTGCTCGGCGAGATGATGGCGCGCACCTACTACGAATCGCAGAACAAGCCGATTTACTCGCTGCGCGAAGTGAAGAGCCACCGCAAGGAGATGGGCGACTCGGCCGAGTCCGCCCGCCCCTCCGGCAGTTCCGACCGCTAGCCCGCCCGCGGCGCTTCCCCGCTGCCGCATCCTTCCGGATTCAATGACAATTGGAGCTTTCCTGCGGCGGGATTAGTCCGCGGTCTGCTGCGCGGCCTGCGGGGTTCCTCTGCGGAAGCTGCGCGTGATCCAGCTTTCGAATTGATCCATGTAGATGAAGACCGCCGGCGTCAGGTACAGCGTGACCACCTGCGAGAGCAGCAGCCCCCCCACCACGGCCAGGCCCAGCGGGCGGCGCGATTCCGCACCCGCGCCGTAGCCCAGGGCGATGGGCAGGGTGCCCATCAGCGCGGACATGGTGGTCATCATGATGGGGCGGAAGCGCACGATGCAGCCCTTGAAGATGGCCTCCGCGGGAGCCAGGTTGTCGTGGCGCTGCGCTGCCAGCGCGAAGTCGATCATCATGATCGCATTCTTCTTTACGATGCCCACCAGCATGATCACGCCTACGAAACCGTACAGGTTCAGGTCGTAGTGAAACAGGTACAGCGTGAGCAGCGCCCCGAAACCCGCCGAAGGCAACCCGGAGAGAATCGTCAGGGGATGAATGAAGCTCTCGTAGAGAACTCCGAGAATAATGTAAATGACCAGGATGGACATGAGCAGGAGTACGCCCAGCCCGGCGACCGAGGATTCGAAGGCCTGCGCGGTGCCCTGAAAACTGGTGGTGATGGTCGCGGGCAGTGTCGTTCGCGCCAGCTCGCTGACCTGGGCCACGCCGGTGCCCAGCGCCACGCCAGGCTTCAGGTTGAAGGAAAGCGTGACTGCGGGAAGCTGCCCGAGATGCGTGACCGCCAGCGGCCCCACCGACGGGCGCAGCCGCGCCACGGCGTCCAGGGGCACAAGCTGTCCCGTGCCAGAACGGATGTAAAGCAGCGGCAGGGCCGCGGGATCCCTCTGGTAGCGCGGCTCAAGCTCCATGATGACCCGGTACTCGTTCGTCGGGGTGTAGATGGTGGAAATCTGGCGGGCGCCGTAGCTGGTGTACAGCGCGTCTTCGATCTGTGCCGCGGTCACCCCCAGCGCGGAGGCCTTGTCGCGGTCGATCAGCACGTCCACCTGGGGATTCTTGATCTGCATGTCGGTGTTGACGTCCTGCAGGCCGGGCAGCGTACGCGCCTTGGCTTCGAACTCCGCGGCCGCGCGGTACAGCGCGGTGGTCTCGGTGCTCTGCATGGTGAACTGGTAGAGCGCCTTGGTGAGCTGCCCGCCGATGCGGATGGGCGGCAGATTCTGCGGATAGGCGCGGATCCCCGGCACCACGGCGAGCTTCGGACGCAGATCCTCGATAATGCGGTCCACGTGGGGCCGCGTGTTGCGCGGCGTCAGCCGAATGAACAGCCGGCCGGAGTTCGATCCGCCGGCGGCGCCCGACGAGCCGCCGCCGATGCTCGAGAAAGCGTTGGCCACGTAAGGCTGCTGCTGCACGATGGCCATGAGCTGCTTCTGATGCTCGGCCATGGCTTCGAAGGAGATGCCCTCCTGCGCTTCGGTAAAGATAAATACCTGGCCGGTATCCTCGCTGGGCAGGAAGCCCTTGGGGATCACCCGGAAGAGCTCCACCGTCCCGGCCAGCATCAGCACGGAGAGCAACACCGTGGCCAAGCGGTGGCGCAGGGCGAAGCGCAGCGAGCCTTCGTAAGCGCGCTCCACCGCCTGGTATCCGTTTTCGAAGGAATTGTAGAGCCAACCGTGCTTCTGCTCGTGCGCGGAACGCAGGAAGCGGCTGCAGAGCATGGGCGTCAGGGTCAAGGAGACAAACCCGGAGACGAGAATGGCCATGCCGATGGTCACCGAGAATTCGTGCAGCAGCCGGCCCAGAATCCCGCCCATGAACAGCACCGGCAGGAACACCGCGGCCAGCGACAAAGTCATCGACAGAATGGTGAAGCCGACCTCGCGCGCCCCGCGGAAGGCCGCCTCCATCACCGGCTCACCCGCCTCCATGTGGCGGACGATGTTCTCCAGCATGACGATGGCGTCGTCCACGACGAAGCCGACCGAGAGCGTCAGCGCCATCATGGAGAGGTTGTCCACGGAATAACCGAGCAGGTACATCACGGCAAAAGTGCCAATGATGGACATGGGCACGGCCAGGCTGGGTATGACGGTGGCGGAGAGATTGCGCAGGAACAGGAAGATGACCAGGATGACCAGAGCGATGGTCAGCAGCAGCGTGGTTTTGACGTCGTGCACCGAATCGCGGATGGAGACCGAGCGATCATAGAGGATTTCGAGCTTCACCGAGGGCGGGATCTGCGCGCGGTAGACGGGCATGAGCCGCTTGATGGAATCCACGACCTCGACGGTATTGGTGCCCGGTTGCCGCTGCACGGCCAGAACGATGGCGCGTTCGCCGTTGAACCAACTGGCCACCTTATCGTTCTCCACGCTGTCCAGGACGCTGCCGACATCAGCGAGGCGCACCGGCGAGCCCCCGCGGTAGGCCACGATGAGCGACCGGTAAGCCGCCGCGTTGGTGAGCTGCCCCGTGGCCTGCACGGTCACCGCGCGGTGCTGCCCCCAGAGCGTGCCCGTGGGCAGATTGACGTTGCCCTGCTGCACCGCCTTTTGCACCTCGTCCACGCCGATGCCACGGCTGGCCAGCTTGCGCGGATCGAGCTGCACGCGCACGGCATACTTCTGCGCGCCGTAGACGCTGACCTGGGCCACGCCGCTGATGGTCGAGATGCGCTGCGCCAGATAGGTCTCGGCGAACTCGTCCACCAGAGAAAGCGGCAGGCTCGGCGAGGACATCGCGATGTACAGAATGGGCTGGTCCGCCGGGTTGACCTTAAAAAACGACGGTGGGGCGGGCATGTTCTGCGGCAACTGCGCGCCCGCCTGGGTGATCGCGGTTTGCACGTCCTGGGCCGCGCCATCCAGGTTGCGGTTGAGGTTGAACTGCAGGGTGATCTGCGTGGTGCCGAGCTGATTCACCGAGGACATCGAATCCAGGCCCTGAATCGTGGAGAACTGCTTTTCCAGCGGAGTGGCCACGCTCGAGGCCATGGTCTCCGGGCTGGCGCCCGGCAGCGCCGCAAACACCTGAATCGTCGGAAAATCCACGTTGGGCAAGTCGCTCACCGGCAGGATGCGGTAGGCGAACAGGCCGAAGAATAGAATCGCCAGCATCACCAGGGTGGTGGCAATCGGGCGGCGAATGAAGAGATCAGACATGCCGGAATCCGCTCAGGAACCGGACTTCGGGGCGACGTGCGAGCCGTTGAGGAGCCGGAGCTGCCCGTCGGTCACCACGGTTTCGCCGGCGTGCAGCCCTGCTTCCACGATGGTTTCCCCGCCTACGGTGCGCCCCACGGTAACGTTGCGCATCTCCGCGGTGTTGTCGGGCTTGACCACGAAGACGAACGAGCCGCTCTGGCTAGTGCTGATCGCCTGCGACGGCACGACTAGGGCATGCGGCTGGGTCGTCAGCGTCAGGACCACGGTGACAAACTGCCCGGGCCACAATCGCCGCTGCGTGTTGGCAAAGGTGGCCTTCAGCCGGATCGTGCCGGTGGTGTAGTCCACGACGTTGTCCACAAAAGAGAGCGTGCCCTGTTCCGAGACATTCGGCTGATCAGGAATCATAGCCGTCACGCGCATTTTGCGCTCGGCGTGGTAGCGCTTGACGTCGGCAAGATTCTGCTCGGGAATCGCAAACGTCACATAAATGGGCGTGATCTGGTTGATAGTCACCAGAATGGGCACGTCGTTGGCCTTGGTCAGGTTGCCGGGGCGGACCAGCACGCTGCCCGTGCGCCCGTTGATCGGCGAGCGGATTTCGCAATACTGCAGATTCAGCCGCGCCGATTCGATGGCCGCGCGGTCGGACTGCACCACGGCTTCCTGTGCCTCGGCGTCGGCGCGTTGCGTGTCGTACTGCAGCTTGGGGACAATGCCCTGCTCGAAGAGGTTCTGATAGCGCTCGGCCAGCACGCGCGCATTCTGCGCTTTGGCCTGGTCGCGGGCGAGATCCGCCTGCGCCTGCTTCAAGGCCACTTCAAACGGGCGCTTGTCGATTTCGAACAGCAGCTCGCCCTTGTGGACGTCCTGGCCCTCCAGGAAATGCACAGCCATCACCGGGCCGGTCACCTGGGCCTTGATGGACACGCTGGCGAGGGCCTCCACATTCCCGATGGCGCGCAGCTCGACCGGAACGTCCTTCTCCACGGCCTGGGCGACCACCACCGGCACGGCGGGCGCTGCCGGAGCCGCGGCCTGCGGCTTCCCGCAGCCGGCAAACAACAGCGCGGCGAACCCCAGACCCACAGCGGCCAGCGCGGGGCGCCTTACGGCGGCAGGCAGCCGCCGGACATTTCGAAACAAGGTCGACCGCTTCGCGGTCATGCATACGATTGAGGGCATCATCTCGTCTTGATATCGGATTCGACTTGCGTCGGGAACGGCCTGGATCTCCGTCTGGACTTCCTGCTTAACCAGCAGTCACGGGCAGAAATATTCTCCTATCGCTCTTCCTACCACATAGATGCGGCCAGCAACGAACCGGTTTCATGAAATCCGCCCCTCTATCCAAGGGGCTGACCGCTGCGCTCCGGGACGCCTGGCGCCGCGCTCGATCCTTTCTTTCGCAACCCGATTGCGCCAGCCTGTAGCCCGGGCAAGCTCGTTTTCCGGGGTGAAGTTCAGGATTCCGGAGCGAGGCGTCGGTATTTGCCCCGGAAGAAGAGCAGCGGCTCCCCGCCCTGGATTTCCGCGCTTTGCACTTCGGCGACGAAGATGGTGTGATCGCCGGAAACATGTTTGGCTACCACCTGGCAGGCCATCTGCGCGATCGTCCCTTCCAGGAGTGGAATGCCGTTTTCCGTCCAACGGTAGCGGATTCCCAGCTTCTCTTCGGTTTCGAGACTCTTCTCGCTCCGCGAGAAATACCGCGAAAGGTCCTGCTGCTCCGCGGTAAGCACGGCAATGCCGAAACGTCGCTTCTTCTGCAGCAGCGGCAGCATCTTCGCCTGCTGGTCCACGCAGATCAGCACCAGCAGCGGCTCCAGGGAAACCGAAGTGAATGAATTTGCGGTCATGCCATGGACCTGGCTCCGCGGGGCCGCCCCGGAACTCGTTGTGTCCTCGACGGTAACGACCGTGACGCCGGTGGCAAACTGCCCCACGGCGCGCCGAAACTCTTCCGGTGTCGGTGTGCGTGTGTTCATCTGGATTTTTCACACCATACCATATCATCCGCCCCGGACGCGAAACCCGGCGCAAAACAGGCACGCGGAAGAAAACCCCGACTTCGCGTATAATCGGTGATTCTTTTCACCCCGCCGCGGGCCTCTGCTGCGGCGGAGCAAAGTACAAGGGGAGAAACCCATCATGTCACGCATCGTTTCCATTCTCGGCGGCACCGGACCCGAAGGTTCGGGGCTCGCTTATCGCTGGGCGCGCGCCGGCGAGCACATTGTCATCGGCTCGCGCGACGCGCAGCGCGCCGCCGAAGCCGCGCGGCAACTCAAGGCCCGCATCGGCGCCGCCGCCAGCGTGGAGGGTGCGGACAACGCCGCCGCCGTGGCCAAGGGCGACATCGTGGTGCTCACCGTGCCCTTCGCCGGCCACGCCGCGCTGCTGAAATCGCTCAAAACCGCCTGGAAGCCCGGCGCTATCGTCATCGACACCACCGTGCCGCTGGCCGCCACTGTCGGCGGGCCTCCAACGCGCATGCTCGGGGTCTGGCAGGGTTCCGCGGCGCAGCAGACGCAGGAGCTCGTCCCCGCGGGCGTCTCCGTCGTCGCTGCGTTTCAGAACCTCGGCGCGGAGATCCTGGCCACCGATGCGCCGGTGGATTGCGACGTTTTGGTGTGCAGCGACGACGAAAAGGCTAAGCAGGCGGCCTCCGAGCTGGCGCTGAAGATTCCCGGCGCGCGCGCGCTCAACGGCGGCAAACTGGAAAACGCGCGCATCGTGGAATCGCTGACCGCGCTGCTGATCGGGTTGAATATCCGTTACAAAGTGCACAGCGCGGGGATTCGCTTTACCGGACTGCCGGTGAAGTAGTTGACCGCTTTGCGGTCACGCATGAAGTTGATCGCTTCGCGGCCGCGCACCACGTTATAACGCGAGGAGCGCGCGGGCGAGTTTGCGCTTCTGCGCCAGCGTGCTCATCACCGTGGGGATCACCGCTACCTCCATCCCCAGCGAGCGGATCGAGGTAGCCTGCGCCCGGTCCGCGGGATCCACCACAAACGTACCCGTGAAATCGGCGTAGAGCCGCGCCACCCCGCGCGCGGAAACTTCGTAGCCCAGTTGCGCCAGCATGCGGTCTGAGGGGCCCTTCAGCGACTTCCCCCCGACGATCGGGCACACCGCGACCACGTCCTTCTTGCGCGCCTGCAGCGCCTCGCGCACTCCCCGCACCGCCAGGATTGGTCCGATGCTGATCAGCGGATTGCTCGGGCAGATGATGATCCGCTGCGCCTCGCGAATGGCTTCCAGCACGCCCGGGGCGGGCGCAGCAGTTTCCACGTTTTCGAAGCGGATGCCGCGCACCACCGGCTCGGCGCGGCGTTTCACCAGATACTCCTGAAAGTGCAGCGGCCCCTCGTTCGAATCGATGATCGTGGGCACCGGCTGGTTGGACATCGGCAGGATGCGCGACTTCACTCCCAGCGCGAGGCGGATCGCCTGGGCCGCCTCGGCCAGCGTCCTCCCCTCGGCGAGCAGCGCGGTGCGGTGGAGGTGCGTGGCGAGATCGCGGTCGCCGAGGTTGAACCATCCCTCGCGGCCGTACGCGCGCAGCCGCTCCAGCACGTGAAATGTCTCCGCCGGAAAGCCCCAGCCCTTGGCCGCGTCCACGATCCCGGCCAGCGTGTAGGTGACGATGTCCAGGTCCGGCGAGATGCGCAGCCCGTGCAGGACGATGTCGTCGCCCGTATTCACAATGACGTCCAGCTTGACCGGGTCGCACACCGCATACAGCCCGAGCAGAAGCTTCGAGGCGCCCACGCCGCCAGCCAGCGCGGCAAGTTTCAGGGATGGCCGCCGCGCCCGCGGCACTTTTTTCCTCCCGGAGACGCCGCTCATGCCTTCCCCTGTACTACGGGCGTGCCACCCCGCAGGGCCACGGCGTCTTCGCGCGCGTAGCCCTCGCCATCTGTAAGGCGCAGCGCGCGCTCGCGCACGGCTGGCGCGAGAAACTCCGGGCGCGCCAGATACTCGGGATAGAGCGCCAGGCGCTCGCGCAGTGTGAAGCCGCGCGCCGCGCTCTCCTGGTGCAGGCGCGCGATCTGCGGCCAGGCCGCTTCGGGATTGATGAAGTCGCGCGTCACCGGCGAAATGCCGCCCCAGTCGTTGATCCCGGCATCGAGCAAGCGCGGAAAATCGCCGTAGCTGAGGTTGGGCGGCGCCTGCAGGTTCATCTCCTCGCCGAGCACCAGGCGCGCGATGGCTACCGTGCGCAGCATCTCCTCAAGCGTGGGATCGGGGTGCCCGGCCATGGGAATATCGGGCTTGGCGCGAAAATTCTGCACGATCACTTCCTGGATGTGGCCGTAGCGCTCGTGCAGCGCGCGGATCGCCAGCAGCGAATTCACGCGCTCTTCCGGCGTCTCGCCGATGCCGATGAGAATCCCCGTGGTAAAGGCCATGGAGAGCCGCCCCGCCTCTTCGATCGTGCGCAGCCGTACCGCGGGAACCTTGTCCGGGGCCTCCGCGTGCGGGCCGCCGTCGCGCACTAGCCGCGGACTGACGTTTTCCAGCATCAGGCCGACGCTGGCGTTCGATGCGCGCAGGCGCTCCAGCGCCGCGCGGTCCATCACCCCGGGATTGGCGTGCGGCAACAGGCCGGTTTCCTCCAGCACCAGCTCGCACATCGCCGCAAGGTAATCGAGCGTGCGCGCAAAGCCCTGCCCGCGCAGAAACTCGCGCGCCTCGGGAAAGATGCGCTCCGGCTGGTCGCCCAGGCTGAAGAGCGCCTCCTTGCAGCCGGCCTCCCGCGCGGCCTCCGCCGCGGACAGGACTTCCTCCGGGGTCATGAAGTGCGCACCGGGCTCGCCGGGATCTTTGCGGAAGGTGCAGTAGCTGCAGTAATCGCGGCAAAGCGTGGTCAGCGGAAGGAACACCTTTTTCGAAAAGGTGACGATGCGGCCCTTGCGCCGCGCGCGCACCTGGGACGCCGCGCGCAGCAGCTCTTCCGTGGGCGCCTGCGTGTAGAGAAACAGCGCCGCCTCGCGCGCCAGTCCGCGGCCTTCGCAGGCGCGCGCCAGGGCGGCATCCAGTGTTTGCTGATCCGCCGGCTTGGCGCCCGGCTGCGCTCCGTTTTGCAGACCCGTATTCATCCCATCTCGTTCAGCGGAAGAGGTCCTCGCGCGCCGGGCGGATGATCTTCGCCGCGGGCTCCGACGCCGGCGCAAACGGATATCCGCGGATGACCACCGCCGGCACGCCCTCGGCCTTGCCCATCAGCAGCCCGGCCGCGGCGGCCAGTTCATCGGCCACCGCCAGAATCGTAGCATGCAGGCGCTTGCCGGTGCGGTCCCGCTCCCCGCGCAGGTCGCGCAGCACCGGGAGCCCCGCGGCGCCGATAGCCACGTTCACCAGGCCTAACCGCCAGGCGCGGCCAAAGGTGTCGCTAATGATCACCGCGACGCGTTTCTTGGTGCGCTTGCGCAGGGCCGCGGCCAGCCGCTTTGCCGAAGCGTCCGGGTCCCGCGGCAGCAGGGACACCACATTGCGCCCCGGCACGTTGGAACGGTCCACCCCGGCATTGGCGCAGACGAAGCCGTGGTGCGTCTCCACAATCAGCGCATGCGGGCTTTCGCGCACGATGCGCCGCGTCTCGCTCAGCACCACCTCGACAAACCGCGGATCGCTGTGCAGCGTCTTGCCCAGCGCGCGCGCCGCCGCGGACGGCCGCACCTGCGCCAGCGCCACGATGCACCCCTCGGCCTTGGAAACGATCTTCTGCGCCACGACCAAAACGTCGCCGTCTTCGAACGCCAGTCCTTGTTTCCGGGCGGCGCCGGCGATCGCGCTGGCCAGATCATCGCCCTTGCGGATCTCGGGCATCCCCGGCAAAGCAAGGAGCTGCACGGTGTCTTTCGGCCGGAGACCGGCGGCAACAGGTTTGATGGGTGCGCGCATGGCAAAGAACAAAATTGTACGCGAGCGGCGGGCGCAATTCACGCGGGAAAGCGGGCGCGAAAAACAAAACGGACGAAGCGCCGGTTGAACGTCCGGCGCCTCGTCCGCTTGGCTCGCGGGCTCGGCCAGTGGGACAGACACTGCTTCTGAGCGAAGTTGCAGCATTCCGGTCTGTCGCGTCTCCTCTGCGCGCCAGACCGCAGGAGCACAGCCAGGAATGCCTGTCCTACCGGTTGTCCTTGCGCTCGGAAGCCGGCGGCTTTTCCTTCTGCTTTTCCTTCTGTTTTTCCTGAGCCTTGTTCTTCTGCTGCTCTTTCTGCCGCTCCTTCTGCTGCTGACGTTGTGCCTGCTGGTCCAGCTTCTGCCGCTCGCGTTGCTGGCGTTCTTGCAGCTTCTCCTGTTCCTGCTGATGCTTCTGCTCCAGCCGCCGCTGCTGCTCCTCGTACTTCTGCCGTTCCCGCGTTTCACGTTCGATCTGCTGCGGGGGCTTCGGCGGACGGTCCACACGCTCGCTCGGCCGCGGCTGCTGCGGGCGCTCCTGGCTTCGGACCGGGGGAGGTGGCGCCGGCGTTACGGGCTTCTCCGGCTGTGCGGGCCTTGCTGCTTCGGGCTGTGCCGGCGGAGTCGGAGCCATTGGACGCTGCGCCGCGGGCGGCCGGCCCTCACGGATGCGCTCCGAGGGAGGTGGCTCCTGTGGTGCTGGTCTCTCCGGCTGCGCGGGCCTTGCCGTTTCGGGCTGCGCGGGTTGTATGGGAGCTTCCGGCGGCTTCACGGGCGGCTTCACCGGTGGCCTCGCCTGCGGCATCTCCCTCTGTTCCGGCCTCCTGGGCCGCGGCCGTGCCACCTTCTCTACCGGGACGGGCTTCGGAGCGGGCGGAGCGACGCGGACATTGGGGCGTGGAGCCTGCTGTTCAGCCGCCGGGCGCAGTCTCCTCATCTCTTCCGGATCGAGCGGCCGGCCTTGATTCGTCTGAAGCGCCTTTTGCTGCGCGGTGAACGGCACAGGCCGCGGCGGAGGCGGCGTCTTGGCGACCACCTCGCGATTCTGCAGCCTGGCAGGCGGCCGTGCCACGTTCGCTCCTTCCGCGCCTGCGCCGAAAACGCTCCTCTGCTCTGGCGCAATTGCGGCCCCCGGGCTCACCGGAGCCGACCTGATCTCTCGCTCGTTCACGCGCACGGCATTCCGGGACACCGGCTGCGCCGAAGCAAATACGTTCCGCGGCACGGCCGTCACCGCCCCGGGCGCGTCCCGGTTCACGTAGTGGATATCCATCACCTTCTTCGCCGTGTAGTTGTTATAGACATTCGTGACATAAACGTTGTTGACCGTCGTGTTCGTCACGTTGACGTTCGTCACGTAGGTGCGGCTCACCCGGTACGGCGGAATATAGACTTCCCGCGGGCCCAGTGGGAACCACGCCACTCCCCCGCCACGCCCAAACGTCAGCGTCAAGCTGAAGCGCGGTCCGCCCACCCAGGCGACCAGCGCGGGCGCGTACACCGGCCGCGCCACATGCGGGCAAGGTATCCAGCCCCAGCGGCCGCGCCAATGGACCCAGCGGCCATAGTGGAACGGTGCAAATCCCCACGGCGCGTCATCCACCCAGGTCCAGCCCCAGGGCCAGATCCACACCCAGTGGCCGAAGCGATACGGCGCCCAGCCAACGGCGACCGTGGTGGGCATCCAGATGTACCCGTAGTCGGGCGCCGTCACCCACTCGCCGTATTCGTCCAGATCTTCGTAGCCGATCACGTCGCGGGAAACGTAGCGCGTGGAGAGCGCGCGATCCTCGCGGCGATCCCGGTCGCGGCACCACTCGTCGAAATCATCGTAGCCGCCCGCGTCATCCACGTCGGCCGTCAATTGCTCCGTGCCGGTAAAGGTGGCCCGCTGATCGGCATGCACGGTAAGCGCCTGGCCGCCCCCGGTCATTTCGCCATCGCCGTCGCGCACGGTGATGATGGTCGCATCGCCGGTTTCATTTACCTCAATGCGGTATTCGCCGGGTCGCAGGAGTGAGAACGCCAGATTGGGCGTATCCACCTCAAACATCTCGTCGGGATCGAGCTGCCGCAGACGCACGCTGATGACGCCTTCGGTCAAGCGGATCTGCACAATGCGGTCGGTCAAATTCAGGAAACTGAAACCCGTTTCGCCTTTCAGCCGGATCGCTGCGGAACCCATGTGCAGCTCGGCGCGCGCGTCCCGGTCGGTCCAGAGCTTGTCCCCGGTCGTGATCGGCCGATTGACGACTGCGGAGACCCAATCGTCGGTCCCCGCCGGTTGGAATGATATTTGACCTTTGGTGTAGCTCAGCCGGGCTATGCGGCCGGGAGGATCATCTACGTCAGCCGCAGCGCGCTGCGGTGTCAGAAGGACCACAGCCAGCGCCACGCCGAGCAGGCTTGCCCATTTCCACAGGTGCTTCCTCATTTTGACTCCCCTCACGGCCCCTCCGGTCAGCTTCCCGAGGAGCCGCACGGCTCCGTCTGCTTCTCCAACGAATTTGGTATGGGGCCGCCGCGCGCGTCCGGAGCCGGCGTCCTGCGGCAAGATGCCCTTACGCCGTCAGCATACTCCTGTTCATACCAACACGCAGTGGGACAAAGAGTTGTGGGTGCATCGGGAGGTGGATTCGGGTTCAAGGGACCCGCCAGAGGCCCCCGGGGACCGGGGGCCTCTGGAGAAGCTGGCTATCCGTTACTTTAGTGGGGACTGCGGTTCGACCCGCCCGAGCCACGCGAAGATGGTGCGGAAGAACCGCGCGAGCCGCCACCGGAGCTGCCACGCGGGGCGGAGTAGCCGCGGCCAGAACCGCCGGAACTCCGCGGCGGTGCCGAGTAGGAGCGCTCGCGCGGCGCGGAATACGTCCGCGGAGCCGAGTACGTACGCGGTGCGGGCGCCGAATAGCGCGGGCTGTCCGGCACGCGCGACCCCCGGTCATACGAAGGCGCTGGGCGCGAGTACACCGGCGGCTCATACGAGCGGCTTGGCCGCTCCACGGAGCGTTGCGCCGGGCTGTTTTCGTAGCGCGGTTGTGGCGCGCCTCGCTCGTACGACCGCTCATTTCTCGGTGACGTCTGCGGCGCTCTGGACGCGCCACGGTCCACGTTGCCCATGGGCCGAACGTCGGACACGCCAGCAGCCGAGCCGCCGCCGCGCGCCCACGGCGGACGATCGGCTTGGGTCATGCTCCCTGCGCGCATGCGCGGTGTTCCGGCGGGTTGCGATGCGGACGCCCGCTGGCTGTACCGTGCGTCATTATTCTGCACGCTCGGCGGCACGCCCGAGCGGACGCCGCCCGAATTGCGCACCTGCGACTGCGGCGAGATCATCGCGCCGCGGCTGTTCTGTCCGTAGCGCTGCGGCTTGTCCGTCGCCAGCTCGCGCTGCCGCGGCGACATCGGCGCCACGTCCGGCACCCCGGAACGCCCGGCTCTTGGCCCAACAGTGGGCCCGGCCTGGGGCCTGCCGAGCGGCCCGGCGTTTGGTGCTGCCGTCGGAGCGCGCTTCGCCGTCGGCCAGCCTGCATTGGCCGAACGCACGGGGAGATTGCGTGCCGCCGTGGCGGGCTGGGTACGCGTGAAGACCGCGCGGTTTTCGATGGCCCTCGGCGGCATCGCCACGCGCGCGCCTGCCGATGCGCCCAGCATGCTGCGCTGCGTCGGCACCGGCATGTTGGCCAGCCCGCGCGGATTGATTTGTGCGTTGCGCAACTCCCCCGGCGTCAGACGCAGCGCCGCACGATTCACGGCTTGGGCGTTGACGAAGGTGCGCTGCGGCACCGCCGTCACGGCATTGACGTTCCGCGCGTTCGCGTAATGAAAATTCCTCCCGCCGTTCCCATTGATGATGTTGATGTTGTTGATCGTGGTGTTGGTGACGTTGACCCGCGTGATGTAGTTCCTGCTGGAGCGATACCAGGGATGGTACGGTTCGCCATAGCCCAGCGGGAACCAGCCCACTGCCCCGCCCCAGCCGCCGCCGAAGCCCAGCGAAACACCCCAGTGCGATCCGCCGATGAAGGCCACCAGCGCCGGCGCATATACCGGTCGCACATACATCGGGCCGGGGCACCAGCCCCAGCTGTTGCCGACATAGGCCCAGCGGCCGTAGTGGAACGGCGCAAAGCCCCACGGCTCGTAGTCAATCCACGTCCAGCCCCACGGGCCCACCCACGACCAGTAGCCATAGCGATACGGCGCCCAGCCCGCCGCTACCCCCGTGGGATACCACATCGGCCCGTAGCCTGGCACCACCCGCCAGGAGCCGTAATCGTCGAGATCTTCGTAGCCCACTACGTCGCGCGAAACGTAGCGCGCGGAAACCGAGCGCTCCTCGCGCACGTCGCGCTCCATCGCCCAGCGGTCAAACTTGTCCGGGCGCGGCGCCGGCAACACGCTGTATTCCAGCTTCTCTGTGCCCCGGAATTCTGCGCGTTCGCCTTCGCGCACCTTGTAGCTGCTCCCGCCGGCGGTGATCTCACCCTCGCCGCGGAAGACGCTCACCCCGGTGAAATCTCCGGCTTCGTTTACGTCCACGCGGAAGTCTCCCGCCTGGGTCACCGTAAACGCCAGGTTCGGCGTGTCCACTTCATCGAGATCGCCGCTGCGCAGTTCGCGCACCCGAAAATTGATCGCGCCTTCCGCCATGCGCATCTGCGTGGTGCGTTCATCCAGGTTGAGGAAAGAGAGCGCGGTGCTGCCGTCCAGGTGAATAGCCGCCGAGCCAGCTTGCAACTCAACCCGCGCGTCGGAGTCGCTCCACAGGCGGTCCCCGACGGTCACCGGGCGGTTGATCACCGCATTGCCCCACTCGCCCTCCCCGCCGGGCTGGAAGGAGACCGATCCATGCAGATAACTGATACGCGCCACGCGTGTGGGTGGATCGTTTTCGTCCGCACGGGCTGCGCTGGCAAAGCTCAGTAAACAGGTAAGACCCAGGACCGGGGCCAAAAGCATGGCCGGCAGTATCTTAGGGATGAAGGCGTTCTTCATTGCAATCCCCCTCTTCTCGGCACTGGCTGAGAGCGGCCGAAACGAGTATCTCGCCACTTCTATCCACCTAAACCCGGCCGGGGGAAAGAAGTTGCCGCTGAAAATAGGCCGGAACCTAATAAATGCAGGATAAAAAGGGGGTTAGGCCAGCAAAATACTAGTACTCGCTAGGCAGACCACCCTTGAATCCTCATCCCGCACGCCCTCTGTCCCTACCTGCCCCCGCCAATCTGATAACCTACACCCCGCACAGTGCGGATAAGCGGTCGGGGAAAGCCTTCGTCCACCTTGCCGCGAACGTAGTTAATGTACACGTCCACAACGTTGGTGGGTGCTTCGCCCTTTAAACCCCAGACCTGCTCCACGATCGAGGTGCGGTTCACCGGCTGCCCGGAGTGCTGCATCAGGCACTCCAGCAGTGCGAATTCCTTGGGGGTGAGCTCGATGGGCCGCCCGCCGCGCTGCACCTTGCGCTCCACGCGGTCCAGTTCGAGATCCTCCACCTGCAGATGAACGGAAAGCGGGCGGCTGCTGCGGCGCAGCAGCGCGCGGACGCGCGCCGCCAGCTCTGCGAAGGAAAAGGGCTTGCCCAGATAGTCGTCCGCGCCGGCATCGAGCCCGCGCACCCGCGCGTCCACGGGCGAATCGCCGGTCACGATGAGCACGGGCAGATCAGGCTTGCGTTCGCGGATGTGCCGGAGGACGCCGAGGCCGCTTTCCCCGGGCAACCCCAAATCCAAAATGAGCAGATCGAAGAGCTGCTCTTCGGCGCGGCGCCGCGCTTCGAGACCGTCGGATACGACCTCCACCGTGAAATGTTCCTGCTGGAGGCGATCCTTTAGAAATTCCGCTAGCGGCTGATCATCTTCCGCAACAAGGATTCGCATGGTCGGACACTTCTGCTTGCAAGGCTTTCTGGAAGGGGGACAACCCAAGTGTGGCCGCTTGCCCCACGGAAGTCAACGCGGAGTGCGCCCGCACCCCGCGGCGGAGATGGCCGGCGGCAACTCTCCTGAAAACTTTTTCTGGCGGCATTTCCGTTGCCGCCTCAGGGCGCCTAACTGCCTCGCATTCATTACTTCCGCCGGCGCAAACATAGAATTCAACTGCGTTCCCTCAGCGTGCTGGACAGGATCACCGAACGCTCCGGCCGGACTGGCAAGGGATCTCTCTTAAGAGTGCGAAACGAAAATGGAAAATTTCTTACTAACCGCGGAGAACTGAGTGAGGAAAGTTTTACCCAGCGCTGCCGTGCGCCGTTGGAACGTCATCTCGCAGATACCCTTGCCGCACGGAAACTGAAAGAGGATGCGGTGTCCCGGAGCAATCTTGGCCCGCGGACTCTCCTTCTTGTCGGCCAGCACCAGCCACTCCCCGATCACCAGGTAACTTCCTTCCCGCCCGTGGATTTCATACCGCCCATCCTCGGTCAGGATCAGCGGCTGGCTCTTGCACGGCACCGCCTTCCCTCGAATTTTGGCGCTCACACACTGATAGCGCCCGGATACCTTTGCCTGGGCGCGGCTGCACGGCGCCTGCAGAAAAAATGAGACGCCGAGAACAACCAGGATGGTCGAAGCGAGCCGGGGCATGGGAAGGCAAACCTCCCGGCCGAGTCGCAGCTTTCCGAGCGCGAACCCGGGCGCCCAACGTACTGCAAGACCCGTTCCACACCGGCCCGCAATTATCTGCTTTATTCAAAACAGTTTAGAGATACACGCAGGATTCTCAACCGCCCGGGCAACGGAACAGTGCTTCCTACCTGCATACTACGAGAAACCATTTGCCCTCTCCCGGGCCATCCCGGCCCCGGTTCCTACTCCGCAGGAAGCTCCGCCACCGCAGCTCCATCCTTGCGTGGGTCCGACGCCCCATAGTTCACCCCCGCCGCAAAATCCCGCAGCACCGCCTGTCCTCCCCCCACCACGCTCCCGGCAAACGCTCCGCGCAGTTCGATCTGGTGCCCCTTGGCCGCCAGCGCCGTCCGCTCCTTCTCCGCAATGCGGTTCTCCATCGCCACATCGCAGCCCGCGAAGGTGTGCTTGCTGAATCTCGGCGCTTCCAGCGCCGCCTGTATGTTCATCTTGAAATCCACCACGTTGGCCACGAACTGCGCGTGCGCTTGCGATTGGTTCCACCCGCCCATGATCCCGAACGCGATCCGCGTCTCGCCTTTTTCCGCGAACGCCGGAATGATCGTGTGCAGCGGCCGCTTCCGCCCCGCCAGCGCATTGGGCGTCCCCGCCTCCAGGTTGAACAGCGCCCCGCGGTCTTGCAGCGCAAATCCCGTCCCCGGCGCCACCATCCCCGATCCGAAATGTTCATAGTTGCTCTGGATCAGCGACACCATGTTCCCCTCGCGGTCCACCACGCTCAGGTACGTCGTCTCGCTTCCCCCGCGAATCTCTCCCGCCCCCACATTACAATTGGCGTGCTCCGCATCGATCCGTTTCGCCCGCTCCGCCGCCCACTCCTTCGACAGCAGTGTCCCCACCGGCAGCTTCTGTCCCCGCGGCTCCCCGATGTACCGCGCCAGATCCGCGTATGCCAGCTTCTTCGCCTCGATCATCGCGTGCAGCGCCTTCGCCGAGCCGAACCCGTACTCCCCTAGCGGAAACGTCTCCATAATGTTGAGCATCTCCAGCGCCGCCAGCCCCTGCCCGTTCGGCGGAAGCTCGTACACCGTCCACCCGCGGTACGTCGTGGCGATCGGCTCCACCCATTCGCTCGAATACTCCGCCAGGTCCTCGGCGGTCATCGTCCCGCCGTGGCTCTTCATCATCGCCAGAATTTTTTTCGCAATCGCTCCCTTGTAGAATGCGTCGCGCCCCTGCTCCCCAATCTGCTGCAGCGACCACGCCAGATCCGGATTGCGGAATACTTCGCCGATGCGCGGCGCGCGCCCCTGCATCAGATAGGTGGCCGCGGCGGCTTCGTTCTTCTGCAGAAGTTCAATAGACTCACCCCAGAAGCCGGCAGTCAGCTCCGTCACCGGGAAACCCTCCTGCGCCGTGCGCACCGCCGGCCCCAGGTCCTCCCCCAGCTTCTTCCGCCCAAACCGCTCCGCCAGTTTCTGCCAGCCATCCACCACGCCCGGCACCGTGATCGCCTGCACCCCGAACTGCGGCATCTCCGTAAATCCCTGCTGGCGCAGAAATTCGATGCTCAGCCCCTTCGGCGCCCACCCGCTGGCGTTCAATCCATAGAGCTTCCCGCTCTTCGCCTCATAGTAAATGACGAACAGATCCCCGCCGATCCCGTTCATCATCGGCGCCACCACGCCCATCATGGCGTTCGCCGCGATCGCCGCATCCGCCGCGTTCCCCCCGCGCTCCAGCATCCGCGCCCCGGCCTGCGCCGCCAGCGGCGATTCCGCCGCCACGATCCCGTCGCGCGAGATCACCATCGACCGCCCCTGCTCCCGGTCCTGCCCTTTCGCCATCGGTATCACCGCCATCCCCGCCGCCAAGCACAGAAAAACAATCAGCCTGCGAGAGTTACGCATGTTTCTCCTCTGTCTTTTCACCCGCGTTTCGCATTCTACATCCGTCACGCAAAAAGCCGGGAGCCTTCTCCGGCTCCCGGCCTCCCGGGCCTTGCCATCACCGTTGATTCCACACCTACTGCCGCGCCAGCTCCACCCTCCGGTTCCGCGCGCGCCCCTCCATCGTCTCGTTCGTGTCGGCAGGCCGCGAGGCTCCGTAGCCCGCCGTCGTCAGGTTGTTGGCTGGAATGTGGTAATCCTCCACCAGCGTTTTCTTCACCGCCGCCGCACGCTGCTCCGACAGTCCCTGGTTGAACGCGTCTCCGCCCACGTTGTCCGTGTGCCCTTCCACGCGCAGCACCCAGTCCGGATGCGCCTTCATCACTTCCGCGATTTCATCCAGCGTCGGCTTCGATTGCGGCCGGATCTTTGCGCTCGCGAAGTCAAAGTAGATGCCGTAGACCTTGACGTTTTCCTTCTTGGCCAGCTTCTCCTCCATCTGCTGAGCCTCCGTCGACCCGTTCCCCTCATTCTTTTCCGCGGGGGCATACCGGATGTTCACCACCTGCAGCCGGTCCGTGTCTCCCAGCTTCCAGGCCAGCGACAAGGGATTATCCGGATCATCCAGGAAATAGAAATCGGCCTTCGTATCGTCATCCGAGGTGCACGTCGCCCGCACCGCCGGCAGCTCCACCGGTTCGTTGTTCAGCAGCACCGGAAACGCCGCGTCCTTATCCCCCACGCGTTTCAATTGGCAGCTCGCTTTCGACAGTTTCTCCATCTCGGCCTTCGACTTGGCCATCTCCTCCTTGTCCTTCGCGTTGCCTCCCATGCCGTCCGTCATCGCGCCGATCCCGTTCAGCAGACCGCCCAGCGCTCCCATCAACCCTCCCTGCTGGTAGCGGAACGCCGTCTCTCCCTTGGTCTTCAGGTCATTCAGTACCGCCGCCGAAACCCCGATCGCTGTCGAGCCCGGCAGCGTTTCCGGCATGCGTTCCCCGAAATTCTGCTGATACTCCCGCGCATTCTGCAGATCCTCGCGCAGGATCCGCCGTGACGCGTGCACCGGCTGGTTTCCGGGCTTCGGCTTGGCCCCGCCGGCGGACTCCTCCTTCGCGAACGGGTTCTCCGGTTCCGGAACGTTGTCCGCCGAATACTTCAGGGTCACGCTGTCGTTCGTCACGCTCACGATTTCCTTGATCGACTCGTAGTCGCCGGCATACTGCGCTACCGCGGTGACCACCGTCAGCCCTTTGCGCAGCGGTACCAGCTCTGTCCCCGCCCCGGCACCGCCATTCCCCGCAGCCCCGGAAAGCGCACCGCCCGCTGGCACTCCTGCCGCGCCCGGCCACTCCTTGAACTCCGGAAACGCCTCCTTCAGCTTCTTCGACTCGCCCCCCGCCGGTGCTTTCCCCCCCAGCGCCTCCGCCATCTTCCCGATGTCGTTCGACTTGTAGGCCTGCTTGATCTCGTCCGCCTTCTTCTTCGCCCGGTACCCCACATAGACCAGGCCGCCAATCACCGCCACCAGCAGGAACACGAAGATCCCGGCCAGCACCAGCGCAACCTTGCCGCAGCCGCTCCCCTTCGCCGCGCCCGGCGCACCCCCTGGTGCGCCCCCTGTAGCGCTGCCCGCAGCAGCCGGCGCACTCCCGCTCCCTGCCGGACTCGTCTGCGCCCCCGCATCCAGCGGCCCGCCGCACGACTGGCAGAATCGCGTTCCCCCATCCGCCTTCGCTCCGCACTTCGGACAGAACATGGCCAGGACTCCCCCCGGTCAATTTTGTGCGCGCACTATACATCACCCGCCGCCCGTTTCCCACACTTTGCCTTCGCCACCGCTCTCCCCTCCTGCTACCCCTTTCTCCGCACACCCTCGCACCGGAACGTTTGGCAATTCCCCCGCAACACCCTAGAATTGATTGCTGGAGGCGGCAGGGCCCGCAGCACGCCGCGTCCATCTTCGTCCCGGAGTCACCCCCAGTGCCGGAGCCACGCACACCAGCGCCAATGGAACGCCAGCCCGGCACACCTGCGCCGCACAGAAAATCACCGCTCGACGCTCAGATCGACGCCCTGCTCCTCGGCCGCAACTCCGATCCCTTTGCCCTGCTCGGCCCGCACCCTGCAACAGCTCCCGGCGACCGCGTCTGGTCCGTGCGCTTCTTCCTCCCCTGGGCCGAGGAAGCCAGCGTCCTCGTGGAAGGCACAGCGCGCGCCGTCCAAGCCCGCCGCCTCCGCCCCGAAGGCTTCTTCGAAGCCCTCGTCACCGGCCCGCCGCAGGGCGCCCTGCAACCCGCCGGCTACCGCATCCTCTACCGCGCCAACTTCGGCGAACGCTTCGAACTCCATGACGCTTACGCCTTTCCCTTTCTCCTCTCGGACCTCGACCTGCACCTCATGGGCGAAGGCCGCCACTACGACACTTACGAAAAACTCGGCGCGCACCTGCACACCCTCGCCGGCGTTTCCGGCGTGCACTTCGCCGTCTGGGCTCCCAGCGCCCGCCGCGTCAGCGTCGTCGGCGACTTCAACCGCTGGGACGGCCGCGTCCATCCCATGCGCCCCCGCGGCTCCTCCGGCATCTGGGAGCTCTTCGTTCCCGGCCTCGCCGAAGGCGCCATCTACAAGTTCGAAATCATCTCCCCCGCCGATGAATTGCTTCCCCTCAAAGCCGATCCCTACGCCTTCCGTTCCGAACTCCGCCCCAACACCGGCTCCGTCGTCGCCCGCATGGACATCCACCCCTGGGCCGATGCCGGCTGGATGCGCCAGCGCGAGCAGAAGAACTGGTTCGAATCCCCCATCGCCATCTACGAAGTGCATCTCGGTTCCTGGCGCCGCGTCCCCCACGAAGAACACCGCTGGCTCACCTATCGCGAACTCGCCGACCAGCTCATCCCCTACGTCAAGGAGATGGGCTACACGCACATCGAATTGCTTCCCGTCATGGAACACCCCTACGACGGTTCCTGGGGTTACCAGACCCTCGGCTATTTCTCCGCCACCAGCCGCTTCGGCTCCCCCGCCGACTTCATGGAGTTTGTGGACCGCTGCCACTGCGCCGGCATCGGCGTCCTCCTCGACTGGACTCCCGCCCATTTCCCCCGCGACGAGCACGGCCTCGCCTTCTTCGACGGCTCCCATCTTTACGAGCACTCCGACCCGCGCAAGGGCGCGCACCCGGATTGGGGCACCCTGATCTTCAACTACGGCCGCAACGAGGTGCAGAACTACCTCATCTCCAACGCCCTCTTCTGGCTCGACAAATACCACATCGACGGCTTGCGCGTGGATGCCGTCGCCTCCATCCTCTATCTCGATTACTCCCGCAGCGAAGGCGAATGGATCCCCAACGAATTCGGCGGCCGCGAAAATCTCGAAGCCATCTCCTTTCTAAAGCACCTCAACGAAGTCGCCCACTCCCGTTTCCCCGGCGTCCTCACCATCGCCGAGGAGTCCACCTCCTGGCCGGGCGTTTCCCGCCCCACTTATCTCGGCGGCCTCGGCTTCAGCCTCAAGTGGAACATGGGCTGGATGAACGACACTCTCAAATACTTTTCCGCCGACCCCATCCACCGCAAATACGAACACAACAACCTCACCTTCTCCATGCTCTACGCCTTCAGCGAAAACTTCATCCTGCCTTTCTCCCACGATGAAGTCGTCCACGGCAAAGGCTCCCTGCTCAACAAAATGCCCGGCGACTTGTGGCAGCAGTTCGCCAACCTCCGCCTCCTCTACGGCTACCAGTACGCCCACCCCGGCAAAAAGCTCCTCTACATGGGCGGCGAATTCGGCCAGCGCCCCGAATGGACCGAAGCTGCCAGCCTCGACTGGCATTTCCTCCAGTACGACTCCCACCGCGGCGTCCAGAAGCTCGTCGCCGATCTCAACCGCCTCTACGCCTCTGAGCCCTCTCTCCATCAGGTCGAATTCGACTGGCACGGCTTTCAATGGATCGACTGCCACGATGCCGATAACAGTGTTTTCTCCTTCCTCCGCCTGGGCAAGAATCCCCGCGATTTCATGGTCGTCGTCGTCAATTGCACTCCCGTCGTCCGCGATGCCTATGGCATCGGCGTCCCCCACCCCGGCTTCTACCAGGAGATCCTCAACACCGACTCCGCCCTCTACGGCGGTTCCAACGTCGGCAATCGCGGCGGCGTCGCCGCTTCCTCCGAACCCTGTCACGGCCACCCCTTCTCCCTCCGCGTCACCTTACCGCCCCTCGCCGCTCTCTTCTTCAAGTGCCAACCGTAGCTCTCCCGTAGCGCCGGCATGCAGCCGGCGGTTTTTCTTTTCCGTGGCGGCCACCGGCATATATCCCGGCGCAATCGGAGGACTGCGGCTTTCGCCGCTGAGGACACTTCACCCGCATTGCCGCACGGGCCTTCTTATTCCATTCTTGCGTGGAGTAACTTCGGGGCCTTCAACGAGGACAAAAACAACCATTACCCGGCTTCAACTTTTCATCCGCAGGATCAATCCGTATAGGGCAAACCCCAGCCCGGCCAGAAACAACAACGGTGTGAGGTATTCGAACACCACCGGGCTGATTGGAATCGGCAGCGTCAGTGCGCTATAACCACCGGCAAAGAAATGCACCACCGCGGCCAGCAGCATGTACAGCAGACCCCGCCGCACTTCCCGGCGCCCGTCCGATCCCGCAGGCGCGCTCGGCGCCGCAACTTTCTTGAGTTCCGGCAGTGCTTCGCGGCAATACGGGCACGTCGGGCGCGGCCCGGTCACCATTTTTCCGCAATACACGCACTGCCGCTTCATATCGGCCTGGCTCTGCCAAGGAGAACTCATGTCGTGCCTGCCGCCTTTCCAGCCAAAGCCGTACCCAGCCCCATGCCCGCTCGCACCGCGTGCCCGGATCCCCGATCCCAAACAAGTTCTAGCCTAGGTTCGCCCCGCCGAATTCGTCAAGCTTCTTCGCGCCGGAGAGTAAACACACCTCCGCCTCGTCATCACAATCTGCTGCTGAATTTTTTAAAGGGAAAAACGCCCGACTGCGTGTCCAGATCCGCTCCCGCGCCGGCACCCTGCGGATTGCCGTCGAGTCGCCGGAAGAATCGGTGCACATCGCGTGCCCGCTGGCCGCCCGTTGACCGCTTCGCGGTCGCTCAAAACATCGACGGCCTTTCCTCGGAGCTGGAGGCCCGCCGCCCCGCGGCCCGACTCAATGCCCGGCCGCGTCCGTCGACGGGATGAAGTACACTTCCTCGCTGATCGTCTCTTTCTTCCACCCCGCGCGCTGCAGGATCCCCCGCCCGTGGTCCACCATGTTCGGATGCCCGCACAGGTACGCGCTGGTCTTTGCCGGATCCAGCCCCCACTGGTCGGTGTACTTGCGGATGATGTCGTCCACCCGCCCCGTCTCCCCCTTCCACGAGGGGTCTTCCCACGGCCGGCTCACCGTCGCCACGTACTTCAGCCACGGCACTTCCGCAGCGATGCTCTCCAGTTCCTCGCGGAACCCGAATTCGTTCGAGTGGCTCGCTCCCTGCAGCAGGTAAAACTGGTGGTCGCCCGGCGTCTTCCCCTTCTTCCAGTCGTGATGAAACGTCCGGACGTAGCTGACAAACGGCGCTACCCCGGTCACCGTCGCCAGCAGCAGGTGGTTCGTCCGCCCGCTCTTCAGGTCCAGCGTGAAGCGGCCCTTGGCGATGCGCCGGATGCTCAGCGTCTCCCCGGGCTTCTTGTCGTAGAGATGCGGCGTCAGGGTCCCCTCGCGCACCAGTTCGATGAAAAACTCCAGATCCTGCTCATACGGCGAAGACGCGATCGAATACGCCCGCTCGATCAGTTTCCCGTTCTTTTCTTCGCCCAGAGTGGCGTACTGCCCCGCCACGTAATGGAAATGGCCCCCGGGGTGCACTCGCATCACCCACAGATTCGGGGAAAGCTCCCTCCGGCCCGCGATCTTGGCCTTGTAGTGTTTCTCCGATGACTGCGTCATAACCGGGTCTCCTGGCCGCCAAAGAATCGAAAATCCTACCAAAAAAAACCGCGGGCGGAGCATTTATTTGCCCCACCCGCTAAAAATTCTTTTGACGCTCTCGCTCTTGGCCTTGGACGCCCTCCTCAAAATCGCGCCGCCGCGCAAAAACCCGAGGCCTATTCGTAGGCCAGCGCCACTACCGGATCGTAACCCGCCGCCCGGACCGCCGGATAGACTGCTCCGGCGGATGCCCCCAGCAGCGCCAGGGCAATGGAAGAAAAAACCCAGCCCGGGGAGATCAGGATCATCAGACTCGGCGAGGTCTGCTTCAGAACCGCCTCCGCCAGAAACGTGATTACGATGCCCAGCGCGCTCCCGCTCACGGCGATCACCAGCGTCTCCGTGAGCAGCAGCCGCACAATGTCGAAACGCGAAAAACCCAGCGCCTTCAGAATCCCGATCTCGCGCGTGCGCTCCTGCACCATGGTGTGCATCGTCAGCAGCACCACCAGAAAGCTGATCACCAGCCCCAGCCCCACCATGGTCCGGATAAATGGTTTCAACTCCGGCAGCTTCGAGGAATTCATCAGCGTCACGTACTCCGTCGTCGAGCGGATGCTGTTCTTCGGCAGCAGCTTCACGATCTCGGCCCGCGTCCCCGCCGTGTCTCCCTTGCTGCGCACGTAGAACATGGACACCTTTTTCTCCGCGCTGGCGATGTCCTGCGCCGTGCTCAACGGGATGAAGAACCGCGCCCCCTTCCCGTGCGTCACAATTCCCGAAATCCGGAAGTTGTGATTCAGCAGCGTGATCGTATCCCCCACCTTCAGATGCTTCGTCTGCGCCACGATATCGTCGGCCAGCGCCTCGTCCGCACTCGCAAACGGCCCCCCTTCCTGGTACAGGAATCCCTGGCTCAAGGCGTTGAACCGCCGGTAGTCGATCCCATACACCACCGCGAACTGCTTCTGATCCATTAGGATCAGCGTCGGCGCCACTTCATCCACGCCGGGCAGCTCCGCGATCGTGTCCCCGACCGATTCCTGCATCACCGCGCTCGAGAGGGCGAAGAAAATAGAGGAGTTGGGTGGCTGCACCAGGATGTCGGCGCCCACCCCTTCGACGCGCTTGCCCCATTCGGAGACCACCCCCGACGTCAGCCCCGCGATCATCAGCACCAGAATCACCTGAATGGCAATTGCCGTGATGGCCAGCACGGAGCGAAGCGGCCGGGCCAACAGATTGCCCCACAGCATCTGGAAGCGCGAGAAGTACACTTCAGTGTGTTCAGCGGTCATTTGTATGTAGGCGTGACCGCGAAACGGTCAACGCGGTTCTGTGCGTACTCTAACATCCCTGTTTCGAGCGGGTCAAAAAAACCGCGAGCAAAAAATGGCAGGGAGCGTCCCATGTGCAAGCCGTGTGCCGAACCCGCTGTCCGTATTTTTCTCTTCTGTAAATTTCAACACTTGTGTTGAAAACCATGTGGAAAAGCACGCCTCGTTCCCCGCTAACTCTACGCGGCTCAACACCCTGATGCGGTTTGCACAATTAGAGGGCAATGCCCAAGCAAGAAAGTTTCATCGCGTGACAGTTGGATCGTGAAAAGGTCAGGAACGGAACAAAACATTCCGCTGGGCAAAAAAAGTCGCTGCACACTGCCGCACGATTTGCTCTCTTCAACGGTTCCCCGGTTCAACCGTTCAACTCTTTCACTCTTCGACTCTTACTCTCTTGAACTCTGCGGCTTTTTTCTCTGCCGCCCGCGCCTCAGTACCAGCGCGGTGGCTTTTCGAGGTGTATTTGAATGGTCTGCTGCGGGTCGGTGATCTCGTACCAGCGTCCGTAAGTCTTCCAGCCTTCCGCAATCACCTGGATCAGAACTTTCCCGAGCGGCGCATCGGGCACGTGCGTGATGCCCTCGCGGTTGGTCTTGACGTTCAGCTCGTACTTCTTGTCCTTGATGAGCTTGCGCTCGATGACGAACTTCACGTACACGCTGGCATTTTCCACGGGAACGTTCTTCTCGCCGCCGGTGACTTCGATCGTCAGGCGGTTCAGCGCAGCGGGCGCTTGGGCTTTGGGCTTGCCCGCCGCCTGGTTCTTGTCTTGCGCACGTCCGGATCCGGCCGGCAGGGCCAAGACTCCCAGAATCATGATCGTGTAAAAGAGAGAAGACCGTCTCATTTGCTGGACTCCATCCTCCACGGCCGGGCTATGCAGGTCAAGTGCCGCGTATACTCTTTTCGGATGCTCCCAGAAACGCGCCGGCTGCTTGCCCGCGGGCATCGCCCCTTTCGATCTCTTGTCGCGCCGGCTCTGGGACAGCATCCTCTTGCCGCGGCACGGGCCAAATCGGACTACGGCCCCTTTTTCCCTGCAATTGACTCTCCGCGACGGCTCTTGTAACTTCTCAACACTCTGCTGGTCCGGAAGTCGAGCGGGCTTGCCAGCCTGTACATCCCGGGCGTTCCGTCATTTGCGGATTCGAGAACGCGGCGCCGCGCCTCTGGCGTCGCAACGCGAGGAGAACACCATGGGCTTTGCCACAGATGCCATCCACGTCGGTCAGGAGCCGGATCCCTCCACCGGGGCGATCGTCGCGCCGATCTACCAGACCTCCACCTACGTGCTGCAGGAGTTCGGCAAGTACACCGCCGGCTACGACTACGCCCGCACCAACCATCCCAACCGCAAGGCCCTCGAGCGCTGCGTGGCTAAGCTCGAAGGCGGCCAGAACGCCTATGTCTTCTCCTCCGGCATGGCCGGCATCGATGCCGTCTTCCGCCTGCTCCGCCCCGGCGACCACATCGTCGTCTCCGAGGCCGTCTATGGCGGCGTCTATCGCCTTTCCACGCAGTTCCTCGTGCAGTTCGGCCTGGAATTCAGCTTCGTGGACACTTCCTCGCAGGACAAACTGGCCGCGGCCCTGCGCCCCAACACCAAAATGATCTACCTCGAGACCCCCACCAACCCCACCATCATTCTTTCCGACATCGCCTCCACCGCCGCTCTCGCCAACGCCCGGGGCATCACCCTGGTCGTGGACAACACCTTCCTCAGCCCCTACCTGCAGAATCCCCTGGCTCTCGGCGCGCACATCGTGGTCCATTCCATGACCAAGTACTTGAACGGCCACAGCGACGCCACCGGCGGCGCGGTCGTCCTCACCCGCCCCGCCGATGCCGAGAAAATCTACTTCATCCAGCGCTCCGCGGGCTCCGGTCTCGCCCCCATGGATTGCTTCCTCGTCTCCCGCGGCATCAAGACCTTGGCCGTGCGCATGCTCCAGCACAATGCCAACGGTATCGCCGTCGCCAAGCACCTCGACTCCCACCCCAAAATCAAGAAGGTCTACTACCCCGGACTGCCCTCGCACCCGCAGCACGAACTCGCCCGCAAACAGCAGAAGGGTCCCGGCGCCATGCTCTCCTTTGAACTGGGCTCCGCCGAAGCCGCACGCGCCCTGCTCAACAACGTAAAACTCTGCTCCCTCGCCGAAAGCCTTGGTGGCGTCGAGACCCTCATCTCCCACCCCGCCTCCATGACCCACGCTTCCATTCCCGCCGAGATTCGCAAGAACATCGGCATCACCGAAGGACTCGTCCGCCTCTCCGTCGGCATCGAAGACGTCGCAGACCTCATCGCCGACCTCGACCAGGCCCTGCTGTACATCTAGCCGCCGGCGAAAAAAGGGGAGTCTGTCGTTCTGTGCCCATCCGATGTTGACCGCTTTGCGGTCACCCAGAATGAGGTTGGGCGATCGTGGATTCCGACTCCTGTCGGAAAGGATCTAACCCACCACCTCCGTGCCCGTTCATCGCGTGATACTCCCGCCTAGCCAGTGCAGATACTCGCGCGAACCCGCCACAATGGGCAGCGCGATGAATTCCGGCACCTCGTAGCTGTGCAGCCGCTTCACTTCCTTTTCCATGGCGCCCAGGCGCTTGGCCGTCGTCTTTATGATCAGCAGAAATTCGCGTGCCCGCTCCACCTTCCTTTTCCAGCGATAGACCGATTCCACCGGCGCGCTCACGATATTCGCGCATGCCGCCAAGCGCGCCTCCACCACCCCGCGCGCAATCCGCCGCGCTTCCCGCAGCGATCCGCACGTCACCAGCACCACACGCTTCTGTCCTCCGGTGATCATCGCGCACCTCCGTGTCCCACGAACAAGTCTCGCGGTGGAAGGCACAGCCCCGCGAACAGCGCTTTTGCCTTTCCCCGCAGCACGTTAGAATACCCGGCCATGGGTACTTCACGATACGCGGCCGCGAAGCCCTCGACCCCCATCAAGTTCGGCACCTCCGGCTGGCGCGGCCTCATCGCCGACGATTTTACCTTCGCCAGCGTGCGCCTCGCCGTCGCTGCCATCGCCGGGCACGCCAGAAGCCGTGCCAAGCACCCCACTCTGCTCGTCGCCTGCGATACGCGATTCTTCTCCGAAGAGTTCACGCAGCTCGCCGTCGAAGTGCTGCAGCAGCACGGCATCCGCGTCCTGCGCGCCAGCACTTTTGCCCCCACCCCCGCCGTGGCCCTCGAAATCATGCGCCGCAAACTCGACGGCGCCATCAACTTCACCGCCAGCCACAATCCCGCCGAATACCACGGCCTGAAATTCTCTTCCGCCGATGCCGGCCCCGCGCTTCCCGAAGTCACCAGGGACATCGAGGCCCGCGTCGCGAAACTGGTCGCCTCCGGCGGCGTGGCCCGCGCCAGGCACAACGGCAAATCCGCGCCTCCCGCCGCGGAAATCATCTCCCTCGCCGAGCCTTTTCTCCAGCGCATGGGAGAGCTTGTCCGTTTCGACGTCATCCGCAAATCCGGCATGAAGTTCGTCGTTGATCCGCGCCATGGCAGCGGCATCGGCTACCTCGACCGCGCGCTCGCCGCACACGGCATTCCCGTGCAGGCCATCCACACCAAGCGCGACGTCCTCTTCGACGGCAAAGGCCCGGACGTTTCCGAGGAGATTCTCGAGCCCCTGAGCCAGGCCGTGCGCCAGGCCGGAGCCACCGCGGGCCTGGCCACCGACGGCGACGCCGACCGCTTCGGCATCGTGGACCGCGACGGCGCCTGGATTTCCCCCAATCACATCCTCGCGCTTCTCTATGACTACGTCTGCGAGACCCGCGGCTGGAACCTGGCCGCGGCGCGCAGCGTAGCCACCTCCCAGATGATTGATGCGGCCGCCGCGGCGCGCGGGCGGAAGACTTACCAGACGCCCGTGGGTTTCAAGTACATTGGCCAGCTCATCCGCGAAGACAAGATCGCCCTGGGCGGCGAAGAGAGCGCCGGGCTCTCCATCCGCGGGCACATTCCCGAAAAGGACGGCATCCTGGCTTGCCTGCTCGTCGCGGAAATGACTGCGGCGCGCGGCGCATCGCTCGGCGAGCAGATTCGCGCGGCGTTCCGCAAGTTGGGGCGCGAATTCTGGCCGCTGCGCCAGAATCTGCACCTGAGCGAAGAAGAAAAGAGCCGCGCGCTGGCGAAGATCAGCGCGGACGCCAGCACCGTGGCCGGGCGCAAAGTCGCGAGCACGGACCGCACCGACGGCGCAAAATTCGTCTTCGGCGACGGCGCGTGGATGCTCTGCCGCATGTCCGGCACGGAGCCCCTGCTGCGCCTGTACACCGAAACGGACAGCGCGGAAGCCTCGGCGCGCCTGGCGCGCGATGCGGCCGGCTGGCTGTTGAAGGACTAGCGCGCCATGGCCCTCCCTGACAACCTGCCATCTTTCCTGCGGCGGCACGGGCGCACGATCCTGGGCCTGCTGATGGTGCTGCTGCTGATGGACAACATCTTCGGCACGCACGGCTATCTGGCCATGCGGCGCACCCAGAAAGAGATTGCCGCGCTGAAGAAGGACCTGCAGCGGCTGAACGACGAGAACCAGCAGCTTGCCGAGCAGGTCAAGGCGTTGAAGAGCGACCCGCAACTCATCGAAAAAATCGCCCGCGACGAGCTGGGCCTGGCGCGCCCCGGCGAAGTGATTATCCGGATCCCGCAGCAGCCCGCGAATTCTTCAGCCGCGCCAGGAAAGCCCTAAAGCGATCCTTTTTCAGGCCCGTGCGCGCGAGCGACAGCGCGAGCATGGCCAGAAAGATGACCAGCAAGCCGGCGCTGGCCCGCGCCACCGAACACTTCCCCTTGGGCAGGATCGAAAAGCCCCCGTACACGAATTCGATGTGCACCCAGTAGACGAGCAACGAAGTCTTGCCGAGCTGCACGAGCGGGCTGAAGCCCTTCAAGGCCAGGCCCCAGCGGCACCACGCGTAAACCAAAAAGAGAATTACCAGCAGCAGGCCGCAGCGCATGAGAAAGAAGTTGGGGCTGGTGTGCCAGTAGTCGTAAACGGCGTAGAGGCGCACCCGCGCGCGATCAAAAAAGATAGAAAGCAGAGCGGCGAGAATTCCGGCCCCGCCGAGAGCGGCGACGACGGCGGCTGGTTTCTTCTGCGCGTACTCGGAAAAGAGCAGAAAGCCGGCGGCGAGACCCGCGAAAGCGAAGGCCGCCCAGGGAAAGAGCGGGAAGAGCCAGGGCTGCGGCTCCTTGAAGATGTGCACGCCGTTGACGTAGGACTCCAGAAACCACGGGAGCCAGCGCGGGCGGTGCGTGGTCCACAGCGGCGGCGTGACCAGGGCCACGAACGCGGCCGCGGCCAGCGCGGCGAAAATGTTGCGCAGGCGCACGCTCGCCGCAGCACCGGCGGCGGATGGCGCTGCCGCCGCGGCCACCAGCCAGCAGAGCACGCCCATCAGCATCATGGAGAGGCCGAGGATGTTCAGGACGTCCACGCGTAGGAGATCGGTCCACGGCGCCGAGGGATAGCCCAGGGCAAATTCCTGCACGCGGAAGAGCAGGCCCATGCCGAAAATCTCCGCGCCGCGCCGGATGGTGGTGCGGGCGATGGCGTTCGGGGCCTCGCCCTTGGCGCGCAGGCGCTCCGTCACCAGCGCGAAGGATACGCCGGCGAGAAAGACGAAAAGCGGCGCGGGAAACGTGCCGCCCAACTGCGACCACATAAAGAATGTCGTTTTGCGCGCGGCCGGGCTCAGCCAGGAATCGTAGGCGTGCGTCTGAAACATGAGCACACAGGCCAGGCCGCGCATCCAGTCAATATAAGCAAGCCGTTGCTGTGTTTGACTCATGGTTAGGGGCACGGCTCCATCAACGTACCAGCAATGCGCGGCTGACTTTTCCAGGTGCGGCCGCGAAGCGGCCGACGCATCCAGTCAATATAAGCAAGCCGTTGCGCGGCGGTCTGCGCCGGGGATTGGATGGGTCCGGTCAGTTGTCCGGTCATATGCCAGCTTGGTTCTGTGCGATACACTAACGTACTTTGTCGCCCTCGCGTCAACCCGGTGCGCAACTTCCCACCCTGGCCTGTCTCGGCCTGTGGGCGGGGGTGTGCCTGGGGGTGGCGCTCTACGCTTCGTGGCACGGCTACGGCGGCCGCGGTTTTGCCGCGACGCTGACGGTCTTCGCGTTCCTGCTGGCGGCGGTGCTTTTCCCCGCGGCGCGCGGCGTCTCCGAATGGCTCGGCGCAATGTTCGGCTCCGGAACGGGCTACCTTCTCGGGGCGGCCGCATATCTCGCGTATCTGCTGTACGCGCTCGAAAACGGCGTGCTCGCGTTCCGCCCCGCCGGAATTGCCGCGGCGCTGGTGTTTTTGCCGCTCTTGCTCGCGGCCTCGGCCGAAGGCGCGGCGCCCGGCGCCTGGCAGGATTTCCTTACACTGGCGGGCCTGTGGGCCGCGGTGAAGTTTCTGCCGCTGCGCGAACTCCTGGCCCTTCCCAGCGGCCAGCCCGGACACATTCTGGCGGTGCTTTTGGCCCTGACCATCGCCCTGGCGGCCTTCCTCTTTGCGCGCCGCGTGGACGGCACCGGCTATGCGCTCGGCTGGGGCCGTGGCTGGGGACTTTATATACTCGGAAGCTTCGCGGTCTTTCTGGTGATCGCCGCGCCGCTCGGCCAGGCCATCCATTTCATCCGCTTCGAGCCGCAGCTTCAAGCGTGGCGAACGATTCCCATCACGGCATTGGGGATTTTCTTCTTCACCGCGTGGCCCGAGGAGTTTTTCTTCCGCGGCCTGTTGCAGAACCTGCTGTCGCGCGCGTCGAAGAGCGAATTCGCCGGCTGGTGGACGGCCGCGCTGCTCTTCGGCCTGGCGCACATCACCAACAGCGGCTTCCCCAACTGGCGCTACGCGCTGCTGGCGGCGATTGCCGGCCTGTGCTACGGCTGGGCGTGGCGCAAGAGCGGTTCGATCTTCGCCTCGGCGCTGGTGCACACGCTGGTCAACGTGACGTGGCACTTCTTTTTCCGCACGCTGTGAGCTGGTTAACAGAATGACCCCCACCCCCCTGGTTTTCTTGTAACTGCAGATTCCAGTAGAGATGAAGTCGTTTGTTTTGGAACTGCAGATTGCAAGGGAGTTGAAAGTTGACAGTTGAAAGTTGAAAGTAAGACCCCACACCCCCGGTGTTTTTGCAAAGAGTGCGCATGCTTTTGATTCCGGGAGGGTTGCGGCGCGCTCCTGTTTTTGGAAGAGTGCAAAGAGTGGGCAATTTATTGATTGCAGGAGAGTTGCGACACGCTCCTGTTTTCTGAAGAGCGTGAGGTGAAGTAATGAAGTAAGGAGATAACGAGGTAATGAGAGGAGCGGGCGGAGGTGCGGGCCGCGATTCACGGGGAATGATAGCAGCAGAGGTACTAGTTGTCAATTAGATACTGATAAATGGTTTGTCTGCTGGGGGATAGCCGGGGTGTCTATTCGAACTGGCAGGGGGGAACGGGTGAGCGCTGGTTTCTGCGGCAAGGAGTGCGCCAGCCGCGAATAAAGTCCCCACGCGTAAAACCGACGCATGGAGCACCCGGCGCAGAACTTTTTTTGAATGGCTCTATGAGAGGGACACAGCTCCGGAATTGTTCGACAGGCGCCGCCGCTAGAGCGTTCGCCGAACTATTTCTGCGTGGAGGTCCTGAAGCCGCGAGCCAGAACAATCAGGCTGACAAACCCGGCGATTGTCCACATGAAAGCGCTGGCCACATCTACCGCAAACATTGCAGCGGGAGTCAAAGACACGTGACGGACCACAACCAGCGCGCCGACACTCGCAAGCGCGCCAAATACCACCCGATCTGCCCAGAAGGAAGACCTATACGCGATTGAAACGGCGATAAAGATCGCGAACGCAAAGAAGAGAGTGTCAATGTTAAAGAGATTCTCTCGGTGTCGAACACCTCTGGCGATCGAAGTCCACGAGCGCACACTTGAAATTAAGCAGAGAAGCGAGACCAGAGCACATATCGCTCGATTGTTGAGTAGTCCCTGGGGCAGACTCATTGGGCGGGTGGCTCACTCCTCCGAATATTCCCTTCTTCCTGGCGGCGCACGGTGAAAGCATAGCACTTCGGCAAGTCAGCATGGAGTAGAGAGATGGGGGTGGGAAGGCCCGCCCTCTGAAGAGGGCGGCTACAGAAATTCGATGGGTTTTTCCGGCAGGACATAAACCACATTGCGATGCGTGCGCCGGAACATGCAATTGTGTTCGTGCTGCAGCGGGCGGGGCCCCGACTGCTGTCCGGGGCAAGCAAGCCCCGCCCCTACAGCATGACTCTTGTGAGAAAGGCGGGTTAGCGGACGAGGCCGGTGAGGGGGCTGGAGGCGGTGGCGTAGAGGCGCTTGGGCATGCGGCCGGCGAGGAAGGCTTTGCGGCCGGCGCTGGTGGCGTCGCGCATGGCTTCGGCCATGAGCACGGCGTCCTGGGCCTCGGCGATGGCGGTGTTCATGAGGATGGCGTCGGCGCCCAGCTCCATGGCCATGGCGGCGTCGGAGGCGGTGCCCACGCCGGCGTCCACGATCATGGGGACTTCGGTGATGCGCTCGCGGAGGATGCGCAGGTTGGCGGCGTTCTGGATGCCCAGGCCGGAGCCGATGGGCGCGGCGAGGGGCATGACGGCGGCGGCGCCGGCGTCAATGAGCTTGCGCGCGGCGATCAGGTCATCGTTGGTGTAGGGCAGGACGACGAAGCCTTCCTTGACCAGGACCCTGGTGGCTTCGATGAGCTGCTCGGTGTCCGGGAAGAGGGTTTGCTGGTCGCCGATGACCTCCAGCTTGACCCAGTTGGAGAGGCCGACTTCGCGGCCGAGGCGCGCGGTGCGGATGGCTTCGTCGGCGGTGTAGCAGCCGGCGGTGTTGGGCAAAATGAAGATCTTTTCGCGGTCGATGTAGTCGAGCAGGGATTCCTTGGATTTGTCGGTGAGGTTGACGCGGCGGACAGCGACGGTGACCATGTCCGCGCCGGAAGCGGCGTGGGCTTTGGCCATCTCCGGGAAGGTGCGGTATTTGCCGGTGCCGACAATCAGCCGGGATTTGAAAGCGCGGCCTGCGATAACCAGTTCATCTGCCATGGGTAAGCTCCAACGGGCATTGTACTCTTCGGGCGCGCGCCAGCGAAAGGGCGGGGGAAGAGAAAGATAACGCAGAGACGCAGAGGACGCAGAGGGAAGAAAAGAGGAGGGCTTGGCGGCGGGAGCGGCAGAACAGGCAATCGTGTTCGTGCTGCAGCGGGCGGGGCAAGCCCGGCCCCTACAGCGTGACTCTGGGGAGAAAGACGGGATAACGCAGAGACGCAGAGGACGCAGAGGGAAGAAAAGAGGAGGGCTTGGCGGCGGGAGCGGCAGAACAGGCAATCGTGTTCGTGCTGCAGCGGGCACGGCGTGCCGTGCCCCTACCGATGAACTTGTGAGAAATGAGGGTGAAACGGTCGAAGAAAAGCGAGAGCCGCGGCGAGCGCGGGGGCGGGGGCGCGCAGCGATCGGGCGGTGCAACTTCTTAACTATTCAACTTTCAATTTTGAACTTCTTTATTCCTGATAGATGGGGCGGGGCTCGGCGACGTCGGCGTAGAGGCGGTCGATGACGTCGCGGAACTGCTGCTCGACGACGCGGCGCTTGAGCTTCATGGTGTAGGTGAGGCCGCCGTTCTGGAAGGTGAAGTCTTCGGGGAGCAGGGCGAAGCGCTTGATGGTTTCGTACTGCGCGAGGTTGGCGGTAAGGCGCTGCACCTCGGTTTCGATGAGGGTGTGCACCCAGGGGTCGGCAACCAATTCGGCGGCGGAGGCGAAGGATTTGCCCTGCTCGCGGGCCAGCGCGGCGACGGATTGGAAATTGGGCACGATCAGGGCCACGACGAATTTGCGCTGGTCGCCCACGACCATGGCGTTGAGGATGCACGGGCTGGTCTTCAGCTTGTTCTCGATGGGCTGCGGGGCCACGAATTTTCCGGCCGCGGTCTTCAGCAGGTCCTTCTTGCGGTCGGTGATGAAGAGGTAGCCGTCGGCGTCGAGGAAGCCGATGTCGCCGGTGGCGAACCAGCCGTCTTCGCTGAGGACTTCGCGCGTGGCCTGCGCGTCCTTGTAGTAGCCCTGCATGACGCAGGGGCCGTGGACCAGGATTTCGCCGTCCTCGGCGATGCGCACCTGCACATGCGGGATAAGCTTGCCGGAGCTGCCGATGCGGTTCACCGGATAGTTGCTGGAAACGATGGGCGAAGTCTCCGTGAGGCCGTAGCCCTGGTAGATGGGCACGCCGACGGACCAGAAGAATTCCGCGAGATCCTTGGAAAGCGGGGCGCCGCCGGAAAAAGCGATGCGCAGGCGCCCGCCGGTGGCGGCGCGGATCCTGGAGTAGACGATTTTGTCGGCGAGCGTCCACTGCAGGCGCACGCCCAGGCCGGGGTCGCGTCCCACGGTGCGCCAGGCCACGGCGTGGCTGGCGACGTGCATGGCCCAGCGGAACAGGTTGCGCTTGATTCCCCGCGCATGGCCGCCCTGCTCCATAAGCCGGGCATAGATTTTTTCGAAAAAGCGCGGCACCGCGGCCAGCACCGTGGGCCGTACCTCCACGAGGGCCTGCGGAACGTTTTCCATCTGCTCGACATAGGCCACGGTGACGCCGTTAAAGAGATAGACGTAATCCAGGAGCCGGCCGAAAACGTGCGAGAGCGGGAGGAAGGAGAGCGCGACATCCACCCCGGCCTGGAGATCGAAGGCAACGCAGGCATCGGTGGCGTTGGAGCAGAAATTGGTGTGCGAGAGCATGACGCCCTTGGGCTCGCCGGTGGTGCCCGAGGTGTAGATGAGCGAAGCGAGCTGGCCGGGCAAGACCTGCGAGGCGTGCAAGCGGTAGCCGGCGATCTCATGGTCGCCGGCGGAGGCAATGAGCGTTTCGTAGCGCAGGCATTCCGCGGGGAGCTCCCCGCCGCCGTCGGCGACGATGACCTGCTCGACTTCCTGGAGCTGCGCGCGGACGGCGAGAAGCTTCTGCACTTGCGCGGCGCCGGCCACGATGACGACCTTCGCGCCGGAATGGTTGAGGATGTAGGTCATGCGCTCGGCGGATTCGTTGAAGTAGATGGGGACGTTGACGCCGCCGGCCCCGGTGATGGCGAAATCGGCGATGTGCCATTCGGGGCGGTTGGGAGTGAAGAGGCCGACGCGGTCGCCGGGCTTCACGCCCAGCTCGACCAGCGCGGCGCACAGACCGGCGACGCAGCGCAGGAACTCCGCCGAGGAGGTGGCCTCCCAGCGGGCCTCGCGGCGCACGAGTTGCGCGCGCGGATTCGGCATGGAATCCACGGCATTGAGAAAGCGCGAAGGCAGCGTGCCGTAGGTCATCGCACAGCTCTTATAGCGCCACTGTACTAAAGCGGGCCAGCGGGCGCAATCGGGGCGTGCGGCGGCGGGATGCAATTCGCAAGCCCCTGCGCTAAGATGCTGGCAAGTACGCTTCCCGAGGATACCGATGAGCGAAGTGACTACCGAAAAGATGGCCGCGCCGGGCCCCCTTCGCGCGCCGCGCGGCACGCAAATCTCCTGCAAGGGCTGGCCGCAGGAAGCGGCGCTGCGCATGCTGATGAACAACCTGGACCCGGAAGTAGCGGAGAAGCCGGACGAGCTGATCGTCTACGGGGGAACGGGCAAGGCGGCGCGCAATTGGGAGTGTTTCCACGCGATTGTGAAGTCGCTGCGCGCGCTGGAAAACGACGAGACGCTGCTGGTGCAATCCGGCAAGCCGGTGGCGGTTTTCCGCACCCACGAATACGCGCCGCGGGTGCTGCTGGCCAATTCCAACCTGGTGGGCCACTGGAGCAACTGGGACGCGTTTAATGAGCTCGACCGCCAGGGCCTGATGATGTACGGGCAGATGACCGCGGGGAGCTGGATCTATATCGGCACGCAGGGGATTCTGCAGGGGACGTTCGAGACGTTTGCGGCGGCGGCGCGGAAGCATTTCGGCACGGACCTGAGCGGCAAGCTGCTGGTCAGCGGCGGCATGGGCGGGATGGGCGGAGCGCAGCCGCTGGCGGCCACGATGAACGGCGCGGCGTTTCTGGGTATTGACGTGGACCCGGAGCGCATCAAGAAGCGGCTGAAGACCGGCTACTGCGACGTGATGGTGACCAGTCTGGACGAAGCGCTGCGCATCCTGAAGAACGCGGTGCGCAAGGGCGAGGCCACGTCGGTCGGCCTGGTGGGCAACTGCGCGGACGTGATTCCGGAGCTGGCGCGGCGCGGCGTGGTGCCGGACATGCTCACCGACCAGACCAGCGCGCACGATCCCATCGGCGGGTACGTGCCTAACGGCATGACGCTGGAAGAAGCGCTGGCGCTGCGCAAGAAGGACCCCCAGGAGTACAAGAAGCACGCGCTGGCGGCGATCGCGCAGCACGTGCGGGGCATGCTGGAGCTGCAGAAGCTCGGCGCGGTGACGTTCGATTACGGCAACAACATCCGCACGTTTGCCTTTCAGCAGGGCGTGAAGAACGCCTACGACTTCCCGGGATTCGTGCCGGCGTATATCCGGCCGCTGTTTTGCGAGGGCAAGGGACCGTTCCGCTGGGCGGCGCTGTCCGGCGAGGCGTCGGACATCGCACGCACGGACGAGCTGGTGCTGCAGATGTTTCCGAAGGACGAGCACCTCAGCCGCTGGATCCGGCTGGCGCAGAAGCGGGTGAAGTTCCAGGGGCTGCCGTCGCGAATCTGCTGGCTGGGCTACGGGGAGCGCGACAAATTCGGCCTGGCATTGAACGATCTGGTGGCTAAGGGCGAGCTGAAGGCGCCGATCGTGATCGGGCGCGACCACCTGGACTGCGGCTCGGTGGCTTCGCCCTTCCGCGAGACGGAATCGATGCGCGACGGCTCGGACGCCGTGGCCGATTGGCCGCTGCTGAATGCGCTGATCAATACGGCGAGCGGTGCGTCGTGGGTTTCCATTCATAACGGCGGCGGCGTGGGCATCGGCTATTCGCTGCACGCCGGACAGGTGACCGTGGCGGACGGCACGAAGGAGATGGCCGCGCGGATCGAGCGCGTGCTGACGAACGATCCGGGGATGGGCGTGGTGCGCCACGTGGATGCCGGATACGACGATGCGATTTCCTTCGCCAAGAAGAACGGCGTGAAAGTTCCGATGTTGTAGCGCAGGGCGGCAGCCTTGCGGCTCTTGCGCCTACGAAGTTCGCCGCATTTCCGGAAAGAAACAGCCGCGGGGCTGGCGCCCCGCGCTACACGACTGGGCGGCAGTTTCGGGGATACTGCAAACACTTTGGCCAATTCCCTGCTCATCACCGGCGCTTCCCAGCTGCTGACGCTCGGCGGGCGCGCGCCGCGGCGCGGCAAAGCGCTGTCCAGCCTCGGCATCGTGAAGGATGGGGCGGTGCTGGTGCGCGATGGCGTGATCGCGGCGGTGGGCGCGCGGGCGCAGGTGGAAGCGCATCCGGAAGCGGGCGGCGCGGAAAAGCTGGATCTCGGCGGGCGGGTGGCGCTGCCGGGCTTTGTGGATTCGCACACGCACCTGATCCATGCGGCGAGCCGGGCGGAAGAATACGAACTGAAGATCGCCGGGGCCAGCTACGAAGAGATCGCGCGCAAGGGCGGCGGCATTCTGAACTCGGTGAAGAAGCTGCGCGCGGCGACGGCCGAGGCGCTGAAACAGCGGGCGCACGCGGCGCTCGTGAAATTCGCGGAGTACGGCACGACGACCGTGGAAGCGAAGAGCGGCTACGGGCTCGATATCGCAAGCGAGTTGAAGATTCTAGGCCTGCACCGCGAACTGCAGCAGGAGCAGCCGCTGGAGATCGTCTCGACGTTTCTGGGGGCGCACGTCGTTCCGCGGGAATACCGGGGCAAGGCCCGCGGAGCCGACGACTATGTGGAGCTGCTGGCGACGCGGCTGATTCCGCAGGTGGCGCGCGAGGGGCTGGCGGAATACTGCGACGTCTTCTGCGACCGCGGGGCGTTTTCGGTGAAGCAGGCGCGGCGAGTGCTGACGGCGGGGCGCGCCTGCGGGATGACGCCGCGGCTGCACGCGGAACAACTGGCGCGTACCGGCGCGACACAATTGGCGGTGGAGCTGCACGCGGCGAGCTGCGATCACCTGGAAAAGATCAACCGCGCGGACATCCGCGCGCTGGCGAAATCGAACACCGTGGCGACCCTGCTACCGGGCTGCTGCTTTCACCTCGGCCTCGAGCACTACGGCCCGGCGCGGGAGCTGATCGAGGCGGGCGCGATCGTGGCGCTGGCCACGGACTACAACCCCGGCACCAGCCCGACGCTGAGCATGCCCATGATTCTTTCGCTGGCGTGCACGCAGATGCGCATGACCCCGGGGGAAGCCATCGCCGCGGCCACGATCAACGCGGCGTATGCCCTGGGGCGGCAAAAGCAGCTGGGTTCCCTGGAGGTTGGCAAGCTCGCCGACCTGGCCGTCTTCGAAGTGGCCGACTACCGGGAAATTCCCTATTATTTTGGGGTGAACACCTGCGGGATGACCATCAAGCGGGGGAAAGTTATTTATTCGCGCGCGGAGGCCTGCGCGTAAGTGAAGGAAAACGGGCACGGCGTCCTTTGTATGCGTGACCGCAAAGCGGTCAACAGGCAGGCCCGGGACAACCGCCATACCCAAGAAAAAGCCGCGGGGCTGACGCCCCGCGCTACAGGGCGATCAACGAAGCCATGAAACGACTGATTGAGTGCGTGCCGAATTTTTCCGAGGGGCGCGACGCGGCCAAAGTGGACGCGATCGTCGCGGTGATGAGCGGCGTGACCGGGGTGTACGTGCTCGACCGCGAGATGGACGCCGACCACAACCGCTGCGTGATCACGCTGGCGGGCGAGCCGGACGCGGTGGCCGAGGCGGCGCTGCTCGGCGTGGGCAAGGCGCTGGAGCTGATCGACCTGACGACGCACACCGGGGCGCACCCGCGCGTCGGCGCCACCGACGTGGTGCCGTTCATTCCCGTGGAGGGCGTGACCATCGAGGACTGCGTGGCGCTGGCGCGCCGCGTGGGCAAGGAGATCTGGAGCCGCTACCGCATCCCGGTTTATTTCTACGAAGCCGCCGCGACGCGCCCCGACCGCATCAATCTGGAAAACATCCGGCGCGGGCAGTTCGAGGGCCTGCGCGAAGAGGTGAAGCGCAATCACGACCGGCAGCCGGACGTCGGCGAGCCGAAGCTGCATCCCACGGCGGGAACCACCGTGGTGGGAGCGCGGAAATTTCTCATCGCCTACAACGTCAACCTGAACACCTCCGACGTGGGTATCGCCAACAAGATCGCCAAGGCCATCCGGCATTCCAGCGGCGGGCTGCGCTACGTGAAGTCCATGGGGGTGGAGCTGAAGGCGCGCAACCTGGCGCAGGTGTCCATCAACCTGACGGATTACGAGCAGACGCCCATGCACCGCGTCTACGAAATGGTGAAACGCGAGGCGCAACGCTACGGCGCCGTGCCGGTGGGCAGCGAGATCGTCGGGCTGGTGCCGAAGAAGGCGCTGGAGATGGCCGCGGACTACTTCTTGCAGCTGGAAAACTTTTCTCCGGCGCAGGTGCTGGAGAACCGCCTGGCCGCCGCGCTCGGCGGTGCGCCGCTGGAGCCCGCCGGAAAAGAGGGCCGATTCGCGACGCTGGTGCGGCCGTTCCTGAACGCGGTGGCCGAGCCCACGGCCACGCCGGGCGGGGGCAGCGTATCGGCGCTGGCCGCGGCGCTGGCGGCCTCGCTGGGACAAATGGTGGCCGGCCTGTCACGCAAGAAGAAATCACTGGCGGCGCACATCGAGCCGCTCTCGGCGGCGTTGGACGCATTGCGGAGCACCGCGGAGGAGATGGCGCAGGCCATTGACCACGACGCGGCGGCGTACGACGCGGTGCTGGCGGCGTACCGGCTGCCGCAAGGCGACGCCGAGGAAACGCGCCAGCGCGAAAGCGCGGTACAGGAGGCGATGCGCGGCGCGGCGGTGGCGCCGCTGGAAGTCGCGGAGGGCGCGGTGACGCTCTACGAACGGCTCGGACAACTGGAAACGATCTCTGCCGCATCCATGAAGTCAGACCTGAAGGTGGCGCGGCTGATGGCCGCGGCGGGCGCGCGCGGGGCCATGGAGAACGTGGAAATCAATCTCGACTCATTGAGCGACGCAGCCTATGTGGCGCAACTGCGGGGAAAGCTGGCGGCGCTGCGCAAGCGGCTGGGCGGGGCATAATTCCCTTCCCGGTCATCCGGAGTCCCGGGGCCTGTTATCAGGCGGAACCTCGGTTACTCTTTCCGTTGCGATGCTTCGCTGCGCTCCGCATGACATAATGATGGATAGACCCCGCGCCAAGCGGTGGCGCGGTAAGAACAGGAACATAGCACCGGGCCCAAAGGAGCATGGCATGAGATGGACGACGATTCGGCGCGGTTTAACGGCGATGCTGGTACTGGCGGGGTTGCTGCTGGCACTGCCGCGGCCGGCGCGCGCGGGGCGGCTGGGCACCGACGTGATCGCGCTGTTTCCGAAAGAGGTGGGCGAATTCGCCTACGCCGATCTGAAAAAAGCGCGCACCCTGAAATGGTTTCCGCAGTTGAAAGAGCAGCTGCTGCCGGCGCGCTTCCGGCAGTTCGAACAGTTTCTGGCCTCCGCCGGCATCGATCCGAACTCCCAGGTGGATGAACTGGCCTGGGGGCTGGTGGCCGAGTCGCTGAGCGGCAAGGGGGAAAAGGCGGCGAGCGCCGTGCCCACCGGCGAAAACGTTGTCGGGGTAGCCCTGGGCAGCTTCAACCCCGAATCCGCCGAGGCCTTTTTTAAGACGCAGAAGCTGCCGACGTTCAAGGCGCGCGGCTACACGCTGTTTGCCTTCGGGACCGGCTCGGGACCCAACGACCTCTTTTTCTTCTTTCTGGATTCGAATACCGCGGCCTTCGGCCACCGCAAGCTGCTGGAGAAACTGATCGAAGTGCGCTTCGGGGGCGAAGAGGGGCTGCTGCGCAATGAAACACTCTACCCGCTGATCAATGAAGCGAACGGCTCGGGCGTGGTCTGGGCGGTGCTGAATCCGGCGTACACCCGGCTGGCCATCCACCAACTGGCGCCGGAACTCGGGCAATTTCCGGAAGCGGCACAGCTTGTCAACCGCATGAAAAACCTGATCCTCAACGTGGACGCCGGCAGCAGCGTGGATGGAAAGTTTGAGGCGGTGGCGGGCTCGACGGAGGACGCCAACAGCCTGGCGCAACTGATGCAGATGGGCTTCCTATACAAGCAGTACCAGGCCAAGCAGAGCAATCCGGAGCTGGCGCAGCTGCTCGATCAGATGCGGGTTACGCCGGCCGGGGATCGCGTGGAACTGCGCATGACGCTCAGCGACGAACAGATGACCGCGCTGATCCGGCACAATACGTTTGCGCTGAAGATGTAGGCGTAACTTACCCGGACGTAAGGGGGGACGGGCGCGCAAGCCTGTCCCCTTTTTTTGTTTCGGGAAGAGACCTGCAGAGTCAGGAGGACGGGGCGGAGGGAGCCAGATATTTGGTGAGGCGGGTGCAGGCCACGCCGCCCTGGGTATCGTACTGCACGCGGTCTACGCCGCCGGCCAGGAACGGGTTTTGCGCGCCGCTGCCCTGTTGCGCGAGACCAGAAAGGGCGTCCAGACCCACCGCAGGAGCCGCCGCGCCGGGCTGCGAGAGGGCCACTTCGAGCCGGTCGGAATACAGCGTGATGGCGATCTCCAGGGCCGCGTGGGAATCCGGCATCTGGCGGAAGGCCTCCTGGCAGGCGCCAAGGGCCGCGGCGCGCAGGCTGGCCGCCGCCGATTCACAGAGACCCGCCGCGCAGGCGCAGTGAGCGATCGCGCCACCCAGGCCGGCAAGCAGCCGGCTGTCGTTCTGGATGCGAATCTCCACCCGTGTGGGTTCAGTGGTCACGATTATTCGCGAGGGAGACGTCGCACGCCTCCCGGCAATCCGGACAGTAGTAAAGGCCGTCCACGCACAAGCGAATGCCTATCTGTCCCTGGCAAATGGTGCAGTACTTCTCGCAATTGCAATCGCTTTCGGTTTTGCCGCAGACGTCGCAAAGGATCGGACCGGCCATGACTGCCTCCAAAGCCACTGTAGCCGAGCGGGTGGAGCGCGGCAAGATGCGCGTTCGGGCCTGCGCACAATCCGGCATGTGCGCGAAGCCGCCGAGCGGGTAGTGGTACAGTTTGGGAAAATCGAGAAGAAGCCTATAATCCTCTCCAGTGCACGACATCCTCGAATACCTCAAAAAAGAGTGGGCTGTGCTGACTAAGGCTCCTGTTTCTTTTGTCAGCTTAGCATTAGTGTTTTTTAGTGCTGGAATCGGTGTGGGCCTGTGGCATTACAGCGAGAGGCTGGATACAAAGGACGGAGAAATACACCGCTACAGAGTTGCTTTGGGCATCGACGAGGCCAGCAGGGGAGCACTCGTAGAACTGAACAATCAGGAACTGGCGCTCAAAGCCCAATCCATCGTAGTGAAATTACGCCAATTGAGTTCAGCTTTAGCCCAGAAAAGCGATGAAATCCAGAAGCGAACAAATTCTGGAGAGATCGACAAAACCCAAGCGTTCAAAGAACAAATGGCAGCGATGAAAGAAGTGTCCCAAGATTTTGATAGTAGCTTGGCCTCCGATGCTTATAACGTAGAAAATGAGTTGCGGAAGCGGCTTGATCCTGTGGCAATTTCCCACGTAGTCAGGGTTCCGGCTCTTGTTGCGGACGGAAGTCGTGTGACAGTCCCAGACTTATTTAGGGGATCAGGTTTTGACTCTGTCTATATTGGCGGCTTAGCAGATGAAATTGAGCAGATGGCTAAGCTGCTTCCACCTGATTCTGATAAGAGGTAGTTATTAATTCTTCGATAGTCCAAACATGATCTGTAACTCCGGCTTCCATTGCCGGAGTTACAGGCAATGTCTGGTGCACGCGACAGAAATTGTAGTGCATATAGTGAAGGGCAACCGCGTGTCCATGATTCTCGATCTTCTTAGAGAATCCGTTCGTTAGGCGAGTGAATCGGCGCATCTGCATACGCATCGTAAGGTTCTGGCGCTCGACAAAGCTTGTAGAAATATCCTTGGGCTTGGGGTTTCCAGTAATCGCCACGGAGCGACAACTAATGCACTCTGCGGGGCTATAGCGGGCCTCGGTTTCGCGGTCATTCCCGTACAGCTTGACCAGCATCACGTAGTCAATCTCAGAGCCGAATGCGGATTCCACAGCTTGCAAATAGAGGCGGTGGCCATCTGTCGTTAACCGGACTCGATTGGCGAGCCGTCCCGCTAGGTCGTGCATGAATTCGTAGGCTGTGCCTGCCCCGCCGGCGGGCTTCCTTGACTCGCTCTGGAGCGCATGTTACGTTCAACTTCTTTCCGAGAGCTTCGAGCGCAGCGCATGGAATCTCAGACATCTCCCCCAACGCAACTTCGTAAAACTCCGCTGAACGCCGTGCACCGCCGCATGGGCGCGAAGATGGTGAACTTCGGCGGCTGGGATATGCCCGTGGAGTACCCGGCGACGGGCGGGCTGCTGGCGGAGCACCGCGCGGTGCGCGGGGCCGTGGGCGTTTTCGACGTCAGCCACATGGGCGACATCCGCATCCGCATGGGGCGCACGCCGGGCGGCGCGCTGGCCGCGGTGCAGCACATCAGCATGAACGACGCCGCGCAACTGGCCATCGGCCAGGCGCACTACTCGGCCATGCTCTATCCCCAAGGCACGTTCGTGGACGATGTGATCGTGCACCGGCTGGGCACGGACGACTACCTGCTGGTCATCAACGCCGGAACACGCGAGAAAGACATCGCCTGGGTGCGGCAGAACACCGCGGGGTTCGACTGCGTGGTGGAGGACCTCAGCGACGCGTACACGCAGATCGCCATCCAGGGGCCGCGCGCCGCGGAGCTGCTGCAGAAGCTGACCGACGCGAATCTCGCGCCGCTCAAGAACTACTGGTTCACGCACGGCACGGTCTGCGGCCTGGCTAACATTCTCATCGCGCGCACCGGCTACACCGGAGAGGACGGCTTCGAGATTTACGTACCCTCCGATCCGGCAACCAGCGAAAACGTGTGGAACCGCGTGCTGGAGGCCGGCCAGGAGTTCGGCATCCTGCCCTGCGGCTTGGGCGCGCGCAACACGCTGCGCCTGGAAGCCAAAATGGCGCTATACGGGCACGAGATCAGCGAGACAATCAACGTTTGGGAAGCCGGCCTCGACCGCTTCTGCAAGATGGAGAAGGGCGACTTTATCGGGCGGGCCGCGCTGGAACGCGCCAGGGCTGCCGGACTGACGCGCACGCTGGTGGGGCTGGAGATGATCGAGCGCGGGATCGCCCGCGACGGGTACCACGTGTTCAGCGAGACCGGCGCGGAGATCGGCGCGGTGACCAGCGGCTCCCCTTCGCCGACGCTGGGCAAGAATATCGCCCTGGCCTACGTGCCACCGGCGGAAGCCGCGCTGGGACGCATCGTTCTAGTGGAAGTGCGGAATCAGAAGGTGAAGGCGCAGGTGGTGGCGACGCCGTTTTACAAGCGCGCGCGGAAAGCCGCCGCGCCGGGTGTGACCCCGCAGACGGCGCAGCGCGCCTGAGAGATCGCCAAGGAGAGGCAGATGGCTTATCCGCCGCAATACCGCTACACGAAAGAGCACGAGTGGATCCAGGTGCAGGGCGATCTGGCCACCATCGGCATCACGGACTACGCGCAGCAGGAGCTGGGCGACGTGGTCTTCGTGGAGCTGCCCAAGCCCGGGAGCAAAATCGCCGCCGGCAAATCCTTCGGCACGGTGGAATCGGTGAAGGCCGTCAGCGAGATCTACGCGCCCGCCGCGGGAGAGGTCGTGGAGGCCAACGCCGCCCTCGGCGAGGCCCCGGAAAAGATCAACCAGGACCCGCACGGCGCCGCGTGGCTCATCAAGGTGCGCCTGGCGAATCCCGCCGAGATCAGCGGGCTGATGGACGCCGCGGCCTATGAAGCCTACATCGCCGCGAAGGCCAAGGAACACTAGGCCGGATGCGCTACCTCCCCAAAAGCCCGGCCGAACGGCAGGCGATGCTCACGGCCATCGGCGTGCAATCGGTGGACGAGCTGTTTGCCGGGATTCCCGAGCGCTACCACCTGCGCGAAGCCCTGGCGCTTCCCGCGGCGCATTCGGAAGCGGAGATCATCGCGTACTTCAAGGAGCGCGCGGCGGAGAATGCGCTGGGCTACGCGAGTTTTCTCGGCGCGGGCGTTTACCGGCACCTGCAATCGGTGGTCACCGACGTGATCCTGCAGCGCGGCGAATTCCTGACGTCCTATACGCCGTACCAGGCGGAGATCAGCCAGGGCACGCTGCAAGCCATCTTCGAATTCCAAACCCTGATGTGTCAGCTCACCGGGCAGGAAGTGGCCAACGCCTCGATGTACGACGGCTCGACGGCCACCACCGAAGCGGTGCTGATGGCCGAACGCGTGACCGGGCGGCGGCGCGTGCTGGTGGCGCGCTCCGTACACCCGGAATACCGGCAGGTGCTGCGGACCTACGCGAAAAATTGCGGCTTGCAGGTGGAGGAGATCGGATACGGCGCGGCGGGCACGCTGGACGCCGCGGCGCTAAAGGCCGCGCTGCGGGACGATGTGGGTGCGGTGGTCGTGCAGTCGCCGAATTTCTTCGGCTGCCTCGAGCCGGTGGAGAAGCTGGCGGGTGAGGCGCACCCGGCGGGGGCGCTGCTGGTGGTGGCCATTACCGAAGGCGTTTCGCTGGGCCTCGTGCGGCCGCCGGCGGAAGCGGACATCGTGGCGCTGGAGGGGCAAAGCTTCGGGCTGGCGCCGAGCTACGGCGGACCTTCGCTGGGCGTGCTGGCCACGCGGGATAAATATGTGCGGCAGATGCCGGGGCGGCTCGCGGGGCAGACCACGGACAGCGAAGGGCGCCGCGGCTTTGTGCTGACGCTGGCCACGCGCGAGCAGCACATCCGGCGCGAGAGGGCCACCTCCAACATCTGCACGAACCAGGCGCTGTGCGCGCTGGCCGCCACGGTCCACCTGTGTCTGCTGGGCAAAGAGGGCCTGCGCGAGATGGCCCACCAGAACCTGTCCAAAGCGCAGTTCGCGCTCGCTGAACTCGAGAAGATTCCCGGGGTGCGCCGCGTTTTTTCCGCGCCGTTTTTCAACGAATTCACCGTGGAGCTGCCGCGTTCGGTGCGCATGCTCAACGGCGACCTGCTGCGCGAGAAGATTGTCGGGCCCTTCGTGCTGGGCACGGACTATCCGGAGCTGACCAAGCACGCGCTGGTGTGCGTGACGGAGACGGCCACGCGCGCGGAGATCGAACGGCTGGCACGGGCGCTGCGCAGTGCGCTGGAGCGGCCGGTTTAACGGGACAGGCACGAATGCCTGCCCCACAGGAAACCACTTGAGCGAGCGGATCAAGAAAGCATCGCGGCACCCGAGCCAGAATGAAGGGTTGATCTTCGAGAAATCCTCGCCGGGCAAGCGCGGTTTCGAGCTGCCGCCGCTGGACGTTCCCGCGGCCGACGCCGCGCGGGCGCTCGGCGCGCAGCACCGCGCGGGCGGGGTGGCGGGCTTGCCCGAAGTGAGCGAGATCGAAGTGCTGCGCCACTTCACGCGGCTTTCCACGTGGAATTTCGCCATCGATCTGGGCATGTATCCGCTGGGCTCCTGCACCATGAAGTACAATCCGCGGGTGAACGAATTCGTGGCGCGGCTCGAGGGCCTCGCCACCGAGCATCCCTATCAGCCGCAGGCGCTTTCGCAGGGCTGCCTGAAGATTCTGCGGCTGCTCGAAAAATGTCTGCTGGAAATCACCGGCATGGACGCCATCACGCTGCAGCCCGCCGCGGGCGCGCACGGCGAGCTGACCGGGATGCTGCTGATCCGCGCGTACCTGGAAAAGCAGGGCCACCCGCGCAAGAAAGTGCTCATCCCGGACTCCGCGCACGGCACGAACCCCGCCTCGGCGGTGATCGCGGGCTACGAAGTGGAGAACATCAAGTCCGAAGCGCACGGGCAGATCGACGTGGAGAAGCTGCGCGAGCTGGTGACCGAAGACGTCGCCGCGCTGATGATCACCAACCCCTCGACGCTGGGCATCTTCGAACAGCGCATCCCCGAGATCGCGGAGATTCTGCACGCCAAGGGCGCGCTGCTGTACATGGACGGCGCGAACATGAACGCGCTCGCGGGCATCACCCGCCCGGGCGATCTCGGCGTGGATGTCATGCACCTCAACCTGCACAAGACGTTTTCGACGCCGCACGGCGGCGGCGGCCCCGGCGCGGGCCCCGTGGCCATCAAGAAGATCCTCGAGCCGTTCCTGCCTGTGCCGGTGCTGGTCGAAAGGCCGGACGGCAAGCTGGCCCTGGACGCCCATCGCAAGGATTCCATCGGGCGGGTGCGCGCCTTCACCGGGAACTTCGGCGTGCTGGTGCGCGCGCTAGCCTACATCCTGGCGTACGGCCCGGGCATCCGCCAGGCCACGGAAGACGCCGTGGTCAACGCCAATTACATCCGCAAGCAGCTCGAAGGCGTTTACGATCTGCCTTATTCCCTGCCCTCGATGCACGAAGTGGTCTTCAGCGACGCCAAGCAGAAGCAAAACGGCGTAAGCACCATGGACATTGCCAAGCGCCTGATCGACTACGGCTTCCATTCCTACACCACGGCGTTTCCGCTGATCGTGCCCGGGGCCATGATGATCGAGCCGACGGAATCGGAATCCAAGGAAGAGTGCGACCTGTTCATCGACGCCATGCGCGCCATTGCGGAAGAGGCGGCGACGAATCCCGAGCTGGTGAAGACCGCGCCGCACACCACGCGCGTGCGCCGGCTCGACGAAGTGGCCGCGGCGCGCAAGCCCATCCTGCGCTGGAAGCCCGCCTGACCTGAAACGTTGTCCTCCCCAGGCCCCGTGCGAGTCGGGACCTCCGAATGAAAGCTCTCTTGATTTATTAAGCGGGTGGGAACTGCGCTCAGTGCGCGAAGCGCACGGAATCGAGGACGTTGACGAACGCGCTGTCGTAGTTGCTGTAGTCGCGCTCGGGGGCGACGCAGATGAAATAGAGCAGGCCCTCGGGGCGCAGCACGGTGATGATCCAGTCGGTCTCCTGGCCGCCCAGCGGAGAATCGTTGCTCAGGTAGGTGGAGAGCGCGCGCTGGCCGTTCAAACGCACGCGCTGCGGCTGGCGGGCGATGCGCATGCCGGGATTGCCATGCTGCAGGTCGTCAAGCAGCCGGCGGGTGGACTCTTCCAGAACATTCGCGGCATTGGGGTCGCCGTGCGGGTCGGCGACATTGATGATCATGCCGTAGGCCAGGGCGTCCTGGCCGTTGCGGTCTGGCGCCACGCCGCCCTCTGGCGCGAAGGAGACGGCCTGGCCCTCGCCGTACTTCTTCCAGTTGTCGGGATACTTGAGGCTCAAGGCGCTGCCCTGATAAGCCGCGTATTGGCCGGAGGGAGCCGCGGGCTTTCCCGCGGCGCCGCCGGGCGCTTCGCGCTTGTCTTTGACAACCGGCAGGGCCAGCACTTCGTGGCGGATGGCCTGAAACTCCGCGGAATCGCGGCGGGCGTTGGCGGGCGGCCCGCCGAGCCGGTCGATCTCCTCGTCCACGCGCTCGACGCGATGCTCGGGACTGGGGTGGTCGGAAAAAAATTCCGGGGGATTTTTGCCCTTGCTCTCGGCCTCCAGCTTTTCGAAAAACTGGGCCATGGCCCGGGGGTCATAGCCAGCATCGTAGAGGATTTGCGTGCCCATCACGTCCGCCTGGGTCTCCGCGGTGCGCGAATATTTCAGCAGCACCGATCCGGCGCCGAAGGCCCCGAGCTGGGTAACCAGCGAGCCCATGGCGCTGCCGCCCAGTATGCCGCCGAGAATGGCGATGGGCAGCGACGCCGCCTGGGCCTTGGTGGCCTGGCTGGTGCCGTGGCGCAGCGCCACGTGGGAAAGCTCGTGGGCCATGACCGCGGCGAGCTGGGCTTCGTTGTCGGCAGCCTCGATGGTGCCGCGATTGACGAAGACGTAACCTCCAGGCAAGGCGAAGGCATTGATGGCCTTGTTGTTGACGCAGTGGAATTCGAAGGGATACTGCACGCCGCCGGTCGGGGCCTTGGCGGCCAGGCGCTTGCCGAGTTGCGTCAGATAGGCGTCCACCTTGGGGTCGTTGCACAGCGGCAGTTTCTTCTCGGCGTCCTGCGCGGCCTTTTGTCCGACCTGCACGTCCTGCTGCGGCGAGAAGATATTCCAGCCGGGGCGGAACTGCGTTCGCTGTCCCTGCTGCGCGTACGCTCCGGGAGCTCCGCCCAGGAGCAGCGCCGCAGCCAGGGCCACGCCCACCGCCAGAAATCTGCAGACAGCGCCGAAGGAATGTTTTGCCTCGGCCCTGCGCGGCAGACTCGCGCTGCGCCCTTCCTGGACCTCTATATGCGTGACCGCGAAGCGGTCAACATGCACCATGCCAGCCTCCGAAACTTCCGTACCGGGCGCGCAGGTAGGCGCTGCCCTGGTTCGTTGGATGATGGTAGCCGCCGCGAGGTTACCGCGTGGGAAAGCGTACGCCACCGGGGTCCCGCGCGTATTTGTACTTTACACCGATAGAATCGAAAAAGCCCGGGCGCCCAAACCACTTGGGCTGCCCGGGCCGATCAGAGAGGGTTGCCTTATCCCGCTGCGCGCCGATCTACCGCGCCAATCGCGGCGCCGGTTCCAGCGGGAGGATGGCCGCGGGAGTTTCCACAGCCTTGCCGCTGCGCGCCTGTGCCACGCGCATCAGGGTGGGCGGCTCGATCTTGCGCGGCGGAAGAGCGAGATTTTCGCCTTCGCGGGCAAAAGAGAGTTGATTGCGCCGCTTGTCCCAGTCGATGCACACCAGGTCGCCGAGCTGCACCTGTTCGGTGGCCAGCAGGTTGGCCAGCGGGTAGACCACGTGCCGCTCGATGGCCCGTTTCAGATGCCGCGCCCCGTAGCGCTGGTCCGTCCCTTCCTGCAACAAAAACTCCCGCCCCGCCCCCGTCACCCGGAACAGAAACTGCCCCTTGGCCGTTTCCAGCACCCGCCGCTGCACCTGCCCCAGCTCAATCTCCAGCACTTCCTCCAGCTCCTTGCGCTGCAACGGGTGAAACACCACG